>JBGPIG010000051.1:0-11607 GCA_041484745.1 Nitrospirota bacterium
CGGAAAAAGACGGTCGCTGGAAAAGCCGTCGTGAGCGCCGACAAAGGGCTTGATGTCCTGCGCACCGAACTCAAGGCGCTCAAGAGAATGGTCCTGCTCCAGAAGGTCAAGCAGGAGCTGCTCAGCACGAAAACGATCGGCCCCGCCGAAATGGAAGCTCTTCTCGCCGATTACCTGAAAGTCGTTATCAACCTGACCGACACCGCGGCAGGCTCTATCCTCATGTATGCGGACGACCACCTCGTGTTCCGGGCCAGCAGCGGCCCGGGCTCCTCAAGACTGGTTGGAAGGCAGCTGCCCCTTGATGAAGGGATCGCGGGCTGGGTCTTCCGGTCCGGCAAGACCTACCTCAGCCCGGACGTGTCCCGCGACACGCGCTGGAGCAGCAGGATCAGCACCGAACTTCGCTACCCGACCCAGAACATCATGGCTACACCTCTTAAGACGGCGGAAAAGACCATCGGAGTGATCGAGATCATCAATAAACAAGGAAGGAGGCTCTTTTGCAAAGAGGACAAAGAGATGCTCGAGACCCTCGCGGGACAGCTCGCCCTCGATGTGGCCTATGCCGACCTCCTGTCCGAGAGCCTGCAAGTGGCCCGCCGCAGGACAACGCAGATGGAGCTCTCTCTGGTGCTGAACTCGTCGCTCAACCAGCGGCAGGTGCGCCAGCAGGCCATTGAGGCCGTGGCCAGTCTCCTGGATGCCGAGGTGGGGTCGCTGCTCCTGGTTGATGAGAGGACCAAGGACCTTTTCTTCGAAGTTGCGCTCGGCGAAAAAGAACAACAGGTAAAACAGATGCGCCTCAGGATGGGGGAGGGCATCGCGGGATGGGTGGCGGCGAATGACCAGCCCGCGCTCATCAACGACGTACAGCACGATCCCCGCTATTTCCGCCGGGCGCAGACCATAACTGATTTTATTACCCGGAACATGGTGTGTGTGCCGGTCCGTTCAAAGGGAAGAGTGATCGGGGTGCTCCAGGCCATCAACAAGAAGGGCGGGGCGCTTTTTTCCGCGGAAGACCTCGAAAACTGCTGGACCCTCTCGAACCAGGTTGCCGTGGCCCTGGAAAATACCCACCTGTATGCAGAACTCAAGGAAACTTTTTTGAATACAGCGGAGGCGCTGGCCGCCGCGGTTGAGAAACGGGACCCGTACACCGGCGGGCATATCAAACGCGTGGTCGAGTACAGCATGGCCATCGGGCGGCATCTGTCCATACCGCTGACCGAGATGGAGGAACTCAGACTGGCCGCGGTGCTGCATGATATCGGCAAGATCGGCATCAAGGACAGTGTCCTCCTGAAGCAGGCGCGGCTGGATGTCGAAGAAATCGCGCATATGCGCGAACACCCGCTCGTGGGCGAGGACATCCTGATGCATATCGAGCAGATGAAAGGGGTACGGAAGATCATGCGCGCCCATCACGAGAAGTGGGACGGCACCGGCTATCCTGACGGGCTCAAGGGCAAGGACATTCCGATCCATGCGAGAATCATCGCCATTGCGGATACCTTTGATGCCATCACCACGGACCGGCCTTATCGCAAGGCGGCGGATTGGAAAACCGCCCTGGACGAGATCAAGCGGTGTTCCGGCAAAGAATACGATCCCGTGCTCGTCGAGGCATTCATGCGGGCATGTGACGCAGGGGACATTACTATTATCCAGGGGTGATGGGGCCGGGGAGAGAGGCAATGCATGAGTGACAACCAGGAGCAGCTTTTTTCACGCTTCGGGAAAAAGATCCCCGCCGGCACGGCACTCTTTCGCGAGGGTGACCAGGGCGAAGAGATGTACATCATCCAGTCCGGGAAGGTGAAAATCAGTAAGCGGATCCGTGGCGTGGAGAAGACCCTCGCGACCCTCGAAAAGGGGGAGTTCTTCGGAGAAATGGCGGTCTTGAACGACAAGCCCCGTTCTGCAACGGCCGAAGCGATCGAGGACTGTCAAATGATCGTGATCGACCGAGCTACCTTCGACACGCTTATCCGCGGCAACGCGGAAATAGCTGTTCGCTTCATCAAGCGGCTTGCCGACCGCCTTCGCGAAACGAATGATCAAATGGAAGCCCTGATGATCAAGGACAATACCGGCCGTATCGTGAGTATCTTGGCCAAGTACGTAAAAGACGAGAAGAAGAGCGGAGAATTTTTCATCACCATCGACGACCTCGCCGGCATCGCCGGCATCGAGATTTCTCAGGTCAAAACGGTCCTGGAAAAGCTGTCGAGCGTCAGTATCGTGGAACTTTCCGGAGATAAGGTGCATATCCCGAATCAGGCGCAGGTTGACCGGCTTCTGCGGTTTCTCGAAATGCGGGAGATCTTCGGAGGGATGGCGTAGGTTCCGGGGCAGAGAGCAATTCTCCCGCCGATTTACTATGGGGCAACTATGACACGTCAAACCGGCAAACAGGCAGGCATGATCATCGCGCTTATCGTGGCGCTGACGCTTTCGCTCATGTATCTGGGCAATGCCAGGTTCTTCGAGGTTCTGGAAGAAAAGACGCTGGACCTTCGGTTCAACGTCCGGGGCGTTTTAAAGCCCGGTCCTGAGACAGTTATTGCAGCCATCGATGAAAAAAGCATCAGCAAACTGGGGCGATTTCCCTGGTCCCGTGCGGTATGGGCACGCGTGGTGGACCGTCTCACCGATGAACGCGCCGCAGTGGTCGTTTTTGACGTACTTTTTCCGGAAGCCGAGAATGTGAAGTCTGACGGCCTCCTGGAGCGGGCTCTCCGAAAGAATGGTCGCGTGATCATTCCGATGGACTTCGATTTTTCCGAAACCGGATATAAGGAATCCGGCTTTACGAACAAGCAAGTGGACTTCCTGATTCCCTCTGCGTACGCGGTGCTGAAAAATACTGATACACCCTATTCGCCGCTGGCAGCCAAAATGGTGCTTCCCCCGCTTGAGCAGTTTTCCGCCGCCGCTGCGTCAGTCGCCCCTATCAATATGCTTCCCGATAGTGACGGGACGCTCCGCTGGGAGCTGCTTGCTATTAAATATCAGGATGATTATTACGCGCCGATCGGTCTTCAGGCCGCCCGGTTGTACCGTAAACTAGACCTCCAGGGAATGATCCTTGACGGCCAGGGGTCGGTTCAGATGGCCGGTACGGTAATCCCCACCGATGCGCAAAGCAGGATGCTTATCAATTATCGTGGTCCGGATGGGACCTTTCCTCGTTATTCGATCTCCGATATCGTTGATGGAAAAACGCCGACAGGGACCTTTAAGGACAAGATCGTCCTGATAGGCGCCACTGCCATAGGCATCTATGATCTCCGGGTGACGCCGTTCTCGAACAACATGGCGGGAATCGAAAAGCATGCGAGCGTGGTGGATAACATTCTTCGTAATGATTTTCTGCGGCGCACCGAGACAGGCGTTATCCCCCTGATCGTTTTTTTTGCCGTGCTGTTTGGTGTCACGCTCCCCCGCCTCGGGGCCGGTGCAGGTGCGGTATTGTTTCTGGCCCTGTTCGGTGGCTACTTGGGCGCCGTGCATTACCTCTTCGTGGTCAAGGGGATCTGGTTTAACTTTGTGTATCCCGCGTCGGCCCTTTTCTTCGGCTACACCAGTCAGACCGCCTACCGGTTTTTCATGGAAGAGCGGCGCGCCCGGGACATCCGCAAGATGTTCTCGAGTTACGTGTCGAAGCGCATCGTGGATGAGCTCATCCGGGACCCGAGCAAGGCCAAACTCGGCGGTGACCGCAAGGAGATCACGGTGCTTTTCTCCGACATCCGGGGATTTACCTCCTTTTCAGAAAAGCTTCAGCCTGAAGAAGTGGTCTCGCTGTTGAACGAGTATCTGGGTGGGATGACGGAGATCGTATTCGAATATGAAGGGACCCTCGACAAATTCGTGGGCGATGCCATCGTTGCGCTCTGGGGCGCGCCCATCGGCCAGCCGGACCATGCGGAGCGCGCGTGCAGGTGCGCTTTGGCCATGATCGTCAGGCTCAAGGAGTTGCAAGCGAAGTGGGCAGCCGAGGGAAAGCACGTCATCGACATCGGGATCGGCATCAACACCGGCGATATGGTGGTGGGTAATATCGGAGCACCGGGCAAGAAGATGGACTATACCGTGATCGGCGACAACGTGAACCTCGGCGCACGCTTAGAAGGCTTGACAAGACAGTATAATAATCATATCATCATATCGGAATTTACTTACAGCAAGGTGAAGGACATCGTACAGGTGAACGAGCTCGGTTCCGTGACCGTTAAGGGCAAGCAGAAACCGGTGCTGATCTATGACCTCGTGGGGATGAAGGGATAGCAAACACTAAATCCCAAGCGCCAAACTATTGGATTTTTCAAGTTTGATGGCCTCGAAAAAAGTCAGATTTAACCGCAGAGCCGCAGAGGACGCAGAGAAATCAATCAATATGCCGGTTTTTATTCTCCGTGTCTCGGCGTCTCCGCGGTGGATTGCTACTTCTTATGAGTGCATCAAGTTCGGTCAATGGTTATTATTATGTATTTGTCGTACCAGGGAGGGTGCATGAAGGTAAAAGTTCTGGGGTGCTCCGGTTCAGAGGCCATCGGCCACATGCCCCCGGGTTTCCTCGTGAACGACGTTATGATGCTCGACGCGGGCACGATCACGGCGGCGCTCAGCATCGAGGCGCAAAGCAAGATAACCGACGTCCTTATTAGTCATACGCACCTTGATCATATTAAGTCGCTCCTGTTCCTGGCCGACAACATCATCGGTCGCATCAGGAAGCCGGTCAAGATCCGCGCCATCCCCGCGGTGCTCGACGCCATCAGGAAACACCTGCTGAACGACCTTATCTGGCCGGATTTCACCAAGATACCGTCTGCCAAGGACCCGGTACTGACCTATGCGCCGATGCCGGTGGGGAAGTCGGTGCGCATCGCAGGGCTGACGGTAAGGACGATCCCCATGAACCACCCGGTCCCGGCCGTCGGGTTCGTGGTGAGTGACGGTACGTCTGCGTTCATCTACAGCGCCGATACCGGGCCGAACGAAGGGCTCTGGAAGGAAGCGCGGAAGGTGAAAAACCTCAAGGCGATCATTGTGGACACGTCGTTCCCGAATAGCCTTGAAGACATAGCAAATCTGAGCGGCCATTTTACGCCGGCCCAGCTTCATCAGGACCTCACGAAAGAGCGGGTCGGCGCTGACGTGCCACTCTATATCTACCATATCAAGCCGGTCCATAACAAGAGAGTGATCAAAGAATTGCGCGCCATGGGCAGGAAGAACGTGAAGATCCTGCAAGAAGGAAAGACATACCATTTTTAAATTCCAAAAAACGACAAATAACAAATATCAAATAAGCTCCAAATTCTAAATTTCAATTCGAAACAGTACGATGTTAGCGTTTGGTTATTGGTGCTTATTTGTGATTTGGATTTTGTGATATGATGCTTGCATGCAAGGAGTTGTATGGCCTGGTTTAAGAAAGAGCGGCCCGAGAGCGCCGCGCCGGAAACCCCGGCTAAAAAAGTAAAGATACCCGAGGGGCTCTGGGTCAAGTGCGACAACTGCAAAGAGATCATCTACCGCAAAGAGGTGGATAAGAACTTCAAGGTTTGCCCCAAGTGTGACTATCACTTCCGCATTTCCGCGTCGGAGCGTCTTCCGTTCCTTGTGGACGAGGGAAGCTTCCTGGAAGTGGAGGACGGCCTTTCACCCAAAGATTTTCTCTCCTTTAAAGACTACAAGGACAAGCTCAAGAGCAGCCGTAAAAAAACGGGGCTCAAGGACGCGGTCATATCCGGAGAGGCCAAGATCAACGGCAGGCCGGTGTCGATCGTGGTCATGGATTTCAACTTCATGGGCGGCAGCATGGGGTCGGTGGTCGGCGAGAAGATCGCTCGGGCGGTCGAGCGTGCCATCGCGAAACGGACGCCCTTTGTGTCGGTCGCCTCGTCGGGCGGTGCGCGCATGCAGGAAGGGATCCTCTCGCTCATGCAGATGGCCAAAACCTCGGCAGCGGTTGCCCGGCTGGGCGAGGCCGGCCTTCCCTTCGTCTCCGTGCTTACGGACCCGACCTTCGGCGGGGTCACCGCGAGCTTCGCCATGCTCGGCGACATTATCATTGCCGAGCCCAAGAGTCTCATCGGTTTTGCCGGTCCCCGCGTGATCGAACAGACGATCAAGCAGCAGCTTCCCGCCGGATTTCAGCGTGCCGAGTTTCTGCTCGAACACGGCATGATCGATGCGATCGTGTCCCGGCGCGAGATGCACGCGACCCTGGGCAAGATCCTCGGTTTCTTCGCGGAGTAAGGGCCGCCATGGGCGAGTTGGCAAGGACCATGATCATCCTCGGGACCGTCCTCATCGCGGCCGGTCTTCTGCTGCTCGGCATCCAGAAATTCCCTTTTTTGGGAAAGCTCCCGGGAGACATCCTCGTCAAGCGGGAACATTTCACCTTCTCTTTTCCGCTTGCCACAAGCATTATTATCAGCATTCTTATCAGCCTGGTGCTCTATCTCATTAACAAGTTTCGGTAGATGAAGACCGCATCCATTGTGTTCGCGGCCCTCTGTTTCGGCAGGACCTTTGCGTCGCTGGGAGGGGAAAGGTGAGGTGATCTGTGGACCGAAGAAAATTCATTAAATTAACGGCAATGACCGGCGCAGGACTCTCGGTCCCGGGCGGGTTCAATCTATTTGCCGAGGCGGCGGAATCATCAGCGCCACCTGATCTTGTGGTGGCACATGGCGCGTCTCCGGCGCAGATTGTGAAAGCGGCCATCGACGCCATGGGAGGCATCAAGAAGTTCATTTCCCGCGGCGATATTGTGGTGATCAAGCCGAACATCGGCTGGGACCGGACGCCGGAGCAGGCGGGAAATACAAACCCCGACGTTGTCGCGGCGGTCGTCAAACTCTGCTTTGAAGCGGGGGCAAAGAAAGTGAAGGTCTTCGACCGTCCGGTGAACGATCCTCGCCGGTGCTATGTCCAGAGCGGGATCGCTCCCGCCGTGACCGCATTGGGCGCCGAGGCGGACTATGTCGATGACCGCAAGTTCAAGGACATGGACATCAATGGCCAGGCGCTCAAGTCCTGGCCGCTCTATACCGATATCTTTGAAGCGGATAAGGTCATCAATATCCCGATCGCGAAGCACCACAGTCTGGCCAAGCTTACGATGTCCATGAAAAACTGGATGGGCGTGATGGGCGGATCACGCAGGCAGATCCACCAGAAACTGGACGAGAGCCTTGTGGACCTTTCCACAAAGATCAAACCCACGCTCACAATCCTCGATGCCGTGCGCATTCTGACAGCCAACGGCCCCCAGGGCGGGAGCCTCGCTGATGTGAAGAAGCTCGATACGATCATTGTCGGCGTCGACCAAGTCGCGATCGACTCTTATGGCGCAACCCTCTTCGGCATGAAAGGGAGCGATCTCGGGTATGTCCGGCTCGCGGAGAAGCTCGGGTTGGGGAAGATGGACCTATCGAAGGTGAAGATTAAAAAAATAACCGTCTCGTGAGCGGTCGAGAAAGGTCTGACTATGCCAAGACGTATCTACTCAATCAGAGAAAGGATACTGAGGCGAGTGAGAAGTCAAAAACAGAAAGCGCCAGTGGTTTTCAGGAAGTAAAATCTGATCACGATGAGCAAAAGGGTTGCTGTTTGAGGTATAATAAGTAGCATCACTGAAATTCTCCATCGGTTGATGCGCGCAGGAAGATTCCGTGCGCAGAACTGCCGGGCATCTCTCCCTGATGGTTTAAGGGCATTGTGGCCGCCTGAGGTTATGCGTCTACTCACCATGCAAAATATTCGCAGGCTCGTCCAGGGGTTGTTCCTGCTGCTTTTTCTTTTTCTCTTCATCCAGACAGAGTCCAAGGGGAATGATGAGCTTGGGTACCCCGTGCGGCTGTTCCTGGATTTTGATCCGCTCATTCTCGTCACCACGCTCCTGTCCGCCCATGCCGCTGCCAAGGCGTTCTTCTTGTCCATCATTACTATTCTTCTTACGGTCCTCTTCGGCAGGGTGTTCTGCGGGTGGGCCTGCCCTTTGGGAACGCTGAACAATCTCGTCGGCTCGATCAGGAAAAAGCGGCCGGTCGGGATGTATGAGAACTGGTACCGGGTGAAATACTATATCTTGATCGCCGTTCTGGCATCCGCGCTCTTTACCCTTCAATCCACAGGCATCATGGACCCGCTCTCATTGATCATCCGGTCGTTCTCGGTCAGTATCTTCCCGTTGTTCAACTATGGCGTCCGGTCCCTGTTTGATTCTCTCTATGCGATAAATCCGTTCGGCGCGGCCGCGGTGACCGAACCGATTTATTCAGTTCTCAAGAAGACGGTGCTCACCTTCGAACAGTCATATTACCGGCAGGGTGTTTTTATCGGCATGCTCTTCTTCACGGTCCTCGGGCTGAATCTCATCGAAAAAAGGTTCTGGTGCAAGTATCTTTGTCCCCTCGGGGCGTTCCTCGGAATCCTCTCCCGCTACTCATTCCTCAGGAGGTCGGCGAGCGAGGGCTGCACGTCCTGCGGGGCCTGCGCCACGGTCTGTCAGGGGAATGCGCAGCCTGATGCCAAAGACCACTGGAAAGCCTCGGAATGTCTCGTGTGCATGAACTGCGACGATATTTGCCCGGAGAACGCGGTGAGCTTCGGATTCCGGAAAAAACGCACTGTCGTAGGCATGGATCTCGGCCGGAGGCGGGTGATCGCGTCATTCGTTTCCGGCGTGGTTGCGGTCCCGCTCCTGCGCGCGGTACCGATCGTGAAGCTGGGCGCTCAGGACCCCGTGCTTCTCCGACCGCCGGGGGCGCTTGCAGAGAAGGAATTTCTGAAACGCTGTGTGAAGTGCGGGGAGTGCATGAAGGTCTGCACCACGAACGGGCTCCAGCCCACGCTCCTCGAGGCAGGCGCGGAAGGCATCTGGTCGCCCCTGCTCGTGCCGCGGATCGGGTACTGCGAGTATCGGTGCACGCTGTGCGGCCAGGTCTGTCCCACGGGCGCGATCAAGAGGCTTACTCTCGAAGAAAAGGCCAAGGTCAGGATCGGCCTTGCCATGATCGATAAGGGCAGGTGCCTGCCCTGGGCCCATGACAGGCCGTGTATCGTGTGCGAGGAAGTCTGTCCTACCTCAAAGAAGGCGATCTGGCTCGAGGAAGTACGGGTGCGTGGCCGGCAAGGAAAGGTCCTGACCGTGAAGCAACCGCACGTGGACCTCGAGCTCTGCATCGGCTGCGGCATCTGCGAGGCAAAGTGCCCCGTGCTGGGACGGCCCGCGATCACGGTCTCGAATGTGGGGGAGAGCAGGTCGAAGGAGAATCAGCTGCTGCTGTCATGAACATGCATCGATCTTCGATGGAGGATGCAACTGAAACGTTTACACCATCGGAGTGCAAAGTGCGGATTATGGTTTGCACTGAAATACGGTAGCCGCTTAGATGTATCATGGTTGAAGACATTTTCGAAAGGACCGATCGTCCATGCCGCTTAAGAAAAAATTGACCATCCTGTTTATCGCGTTCACCCTTGTCCCGCTGGTCGTGTTCGGCGCGGTTGTTTTTTTTCAGGGCAAAAACATTTTAAAGACGGTTCGTATCGCCCAGTTGAACACCATCGCGGACTTAAAGAAGGACAAGATCGAAACATTTTTTGGCGAACGAAAGGCCGATATCATCTCGGCCCGGAACTATTACAATATCAAGCTTAACCTGCCTGTGGTAAGCAAGTATCAGAACGAGAGGGCCAACCCTGACTATGTAAAGGCAAAAAAAATGCTGGATGACCAGTTAAAGGCATTTCAGGAGGCGTCCGACTACATCGACCTGATGCTCACGGACAAGCAGGGCAGGGTCGTGTATGTCAGTAATGCCGAACACGCCGCCTTGCAGTTAGGCAGGCCTCTGCCAGGCAATAAAGCTTTTGCCGATGGTAAGAGTGATATTTATTATTCCGATGTGTTAACCGTGGGGGGGCAATTTGTCATGATGGGTGTGGCGACGGTACGGGACTTGCAAGGCGCATTTGCCGGAGAGGTCGCCATTGAATTTGATATGGGCCCCATCTTTAAATTTATCCAGGACACGACCGGTCTGGGAACAACCGGCGAAGCGTTAATCGCAAGAAGGGAAGGGGACCAGACGCTGTTCGTGAGTCCTCTGCGGCACGACCCAAACGCTGCATTAAAGAGGACTGTTGATCTTAGCGATAAAATTGCGGTCCCGGCAATAAAAGCGGCGCAGGGAGAAAACGGGTCCGGCATTACCTATGACTATCTTGGGCAGGAGGTCTTTGCCGCATGGCGTTATCTCCCCTTCCTGCGATGGGGGCTGGTTACCAAGATCGACGCCGTGGAGGTGTATGCGCCGATCAGGCGGTTAAGAAACATCCTTCTCTCGGCGGGGGTCCTCATGGTTCTTGTCGGATTGTTTATGGCGAAAACGATCGCCGGAACGATGACGGTTCCCATCCTGTCCTTGCAGGAAGGCGCCGAAGCCATCGCAGCCGGCGACTTGAGCCACCGCGTCGGCACCGACGCGCAAGACGAGGTCGGCCGGCTTTCACGGGCTTTTGACGCTATGACGGGCGCAATTGACCGGCGGGTCCGGGAGCGGACCCATGAACTGCAAATGGCCGTCGCGGAGCGCAAAAAAGCCGAGGAAGTCCTGAAGCTGGCGAACGCCTACAACCGAAGCCTGATCGAGGCAAGCCTCGACCCGCTGGTGACCATCGATGCAAATGGAAAGATCACCGATGTGAACGTTGCGACGGAGAACATGACGGGCTGTTCCCGCGAAGAGCTTATCGGCACTGATTTTTCCGATTACTTCACGGAACCGATGAAGGCCAGGGATGGGTACCGGCAGGTTTTCCAGAAAGGCCTGGTGATGGACTACGCCCTCGATATCCGGCGCCGGGACGGGCACATTACGCCGGTCCTGTATAATGCCGCGGTGTACCATGATGAATCCGGGAGCGTCATCGGCGTGTTTGCCGCGGCCCGCGATATCACCGAGCGCAAACGGGCGGAAGACATCGCGAAGATGGACGAGGCGCGCACCAAAAGCATTTTAAAAATATCACAATTTCAGGCGGCATCATTAGGGGAATTGCTGGATTTTGCGCTTTATGAGGCGATTGCTCTTTCCAACAGTAGATTCGGCTATCTCTATTTCTACCATGAAGATACACGGGATTTTATCCTTCACGCGTGGTCAAAGGAAGTTATGGCTGAATGCACGATCGCCGACCCGCAGACAAATTACCAGCTTGAAAAAACCGGCATCTGGGGCGAAGTGGTCAGGCAGCGCAAACCTATCATCGTAAATGATTTCGCCGCTCCCCATCCCCTGAAGAAGGGCTATCCGGAAGGCCACGCGCCATTGCTTCGCTTCTTCAGCGTCCCCGTTTTCAGCGAAGGGCGTATCGTTGCGGTCGTAGGCTTTGCCAACAGGCCCTCCGATTACACTGACCGGGACATCAACCAAATGACGCTCCTGATGGATTCGGTCTGGAAAATCGTCGAGCGCAAACAGGCTGAAGAGGAAATCAAAAAGCTCAACCAGGAGCTTGAAGGGCGCGTGGTGGAACGCACGGCCCTGCTTGAGGCCGCCAACAGGGAACTGGAAG
>JBGPIG010000052.1:0-11562 GCA_041484745.1 Nitrospirota bacterium
ATGAAGATTGCGCCAACGATGACAAAGCACTGCTACACCAAGGAAGAGGTTAAGGATCAGAAAAAAACTATCACTACCGACAAAAATTGTACTGTGACAGATTTCAAACAGTCCGGCAATAAAGTCACCTGGAAGATGAAGTGTACCGGCAAAAATGCCGGTGACTTCAGCGGCGAGACGGTTTACAAGGCGAATGCCTACGATTCGACCATGAAGATGCAGACCCAGGGGCGAACCATGACTATGAAGGTCAAGGCCAGGCGGTTGGGGAATTGCCCGTAAATATTCTTGGAGAATGTATATCGTGCACCTGTTATGCGTTGCAGAGAACAATGCTCGGAAGTCGGCACCAAAATCGTGCCGGGAGCCTCGCGAGGTATAGTATGAAGCACATGAGATGGTTGTTTATCGTTGTCACCTTGAGCGTTCTTACTTCCTGTGCGCCCCGTCAGGCACCGGTTGTTGCAGAATTGCCGAGGCCGAAGATAGCATTGGTGCTTGGCGGGGGTGCTGCCCGGGGGTTTGCGCATGTAGGCGTGATACGGGCGCTCGAGCAGGAGAAAATCCCGATCGACATGGTCATTGGGACGAGCGTCGGCAGCCTCATCGGAGCGATCTATGCAAATGACCTGAATAGTTTCGAGCTTGAATGGACAGCGTTTCTGCTCGATAAGGATAGCCTCTTCGACTATGGGATCCTGAGCGCGTTCACCGGCATGGGTATTGCCAAAGGCCAGAAGCTTGAGGAGTTCGTGAAAACGAAGATCGCGACAGCGAACATCGAGAACTTGAAGCTTCCCTTTGCAGCAGTTGCCGCCGATCTGAACCGCGGCACGCGCGTTGTGCTCGATAGCGGCTCAGTGGCAAAGGCCGTCCATGCAAGCAGCGCCATCCCCGGCGTGTTCGAGCCAGTGGAACTTCAGGGCCGGCTGCTCGTTGACGGCGGGGTGCTCGATAATATCCCGATCACAGTGGCGCGCGAGAAGGGCGCCGATATCGTGATCGCGGTGGATATCAGCGAGAACGTGGCGAACTTCAATATTACGAACCTCGTTGACGTGATGATCCAGGCCGTGAATATCATGTCCAACGAGAACGCCAATTACAGGAAAAAAGAGGCAGATGTGCTCATCTCGCCTGCTGTAGGTAATGTGGCCATGCTTGACTTTTCCCAGAAGAAGCGCTGTATGCAGGCGGGGATCGATGCAACGCAAAAGGCCGTGCCGGAGATCCGGAAGAAAATCGAAGAGTGGGCGCAGAAAAAACAAATGCAGAAATAACCAACGCGAGGCAAGGGACCAGGCAAAGAACCCTCGCCACATAGAGCTAACGCATGCTGTTGTGATGGTGAACCAGAAAAAAAGGGGAGGTGCGGACAATGTTCAAAAAAATCGGCATTGTATTTATTGGCGCGGTCATTTTGGCGGTCTTTTCCACCACGCCGGCAAAGGCGGAGACGCAGTCCGCTGATACTCAGCGACAGGTACACGAAAAAACCGCGGATAAGAAGCTGAAGGAGCTGAACAAGAAGATGGATGAGCTTGCCGACGAGGCAAAGAAGGCGGGCGGAAAGACGCGGGCGGAGATAAACCGGCTGTATGAGGAGTTCAAAAAGAAGCAGGGGAATGCCGGCAAGGAATTGGAAGAGCTGCGCACGTCAACGAACGAGACGTGGGACAAGGCAAAGGCAAAGATGGACAAGGCCATTGAGGACTTGGACGGGCTGTACGACCGGGCACAGGCCAAGATCAAAACGAAGCATAAGGACGATACGAAGTAGCGGGCATGCCATGGACCTCTTTGACGCGATCTCAGGAAGAACAAGCCTCCGACGGTTTAAGCAGACGCCGGTCCCGACGGGGACAATCGGATAGTATGAAACCAGATATCTCAATGCGCAAACAAATCGTTCCACGCCTGCCGCTACGCGGCGTGTAATGGATACTGTATCTCGCCTCAAGGGCTACCCATGGAGCAGTTTGCGCGGTTATCTTGACCCGAACGGCTGTTTTTTTTGTGATTTATTGTTCTCCCCCCGCTTCCCGCTCCCGCAACTGGCCGCAGGCCGCTGAAATGTCCCTCCCGCGCGACTCGCGCACTGGCGCGATGTAGTGGCGGCCCAGCAGAATTTTCTGAAAGCGCAGGACCGCGGCATCGTCGGGTCTTTCGAATGCGCTCCCGGGAAAGGGATTGAACGGGATGATGTTCACCTTGCACCTGATGCCCATGAGCAGCGTTGTCAGCCGCAGGGCATCTTCTCGCGTATCATTCACACCCTTCAACAGCACGTATTCAAACGTGATCCGCCGCCTCGGTTCAAGCGGGAACCGTCTGCATGCAGCCAGTAGTTCCTGGATCGGATAGCGCAGGTTCACCGGCATTATTGTGTCTCTGACGTCGTCCGTTGTTGCGTTCAGCGAGACGGCGAGATTTACCTTGACGCCCGACTTTCCCAGTTTCTCGATTTCCGGCACAAGCCCGGCCGTCGATATGGTCACGCGGCGGGAGGAAAATCCCAGTTCCTTGTCCGACGTGATGACCGTCACGGCCTTGAGCACATTATCGAAATTCGCCAGCGGTTCTCCCATACCCATCAGTACGATGTTCGTGAGGCTACGCACGTGTTCGTGTTTCAGGATGCGTGCTATTTCCGATACCTGGTCAATGATCTCATAGGGCTCGAGGTTTCTGGTAAACCCGTTGCTCCCGGTGAGACAGAAACGGCATGCCTGTCGGCATCCTACTTGTGACGAGATGCAGAGCGTCCGCCTGTCCTCGTCAGGGATCAGGACGCTCTCGATAGTGTGCCCGTCCTGGAGTTCGAACAGGAACTTTCTTGTGCCGTCCCGAGAGACTTCCGTCCTCACGATCTTCGGCGTCGAGATAGCAAAGACGGATGAGAGCAGGCCCCGCTCCGGTTTTGCGATATTGGTCATGTCTTCAAAGGACTGGGCATGCTGCGCGTAGATCCAGGTGAGTATCTGGTCCGCCCGGTACTTTTTGAGCCCCAACTGAATGAGCCGCGCCCCAAGCTCTTCTCGGGACAAAGACTTGATATTTATTTTTGAGGCGGTCACGGTAGTTTCCATTGCCGAAATGTACCATTGTCGACCGGCAAATGCAAGGAGCTCGGTCTTTGCGGAGGTTCCCGACCCCGCGTTTTGCTTCGGGATGGTCCATCAGAATATGGCGGTCGTGCATGGTCCGGCATTGTCCGAGCGGTTTGATTCAGAGCGGCACTACGGGGAGGCGGCTGACGGGCAGGGGACGGGACGTTTACGGCTGCTTGGCCGCCTGCTGCGCCTGATAGAGGATGAGATATTCTTTTTCCACGTCGTCAAGCTTTGCCTGGAGGTCCTTCACCAGCTTGTCCTTTTCTTTTACCTGCACCTCGAGGGCGGCCAATTCTATTTTGCAATTCTCGAGTTCATTGATCTCCATCGCCGGCGCGGCATCTGCCGCTTCACCCAATCCCGCATCCTGTTCCGCAGCCTGCGGCGGGACTGCGGTCTGGATTTCGGCCGGTTGTTTCCGCAACGCCTCCAGCTCGGTGCGTGCAACCTCGAGGTCCTTCACGCTGCTCTGATAGAGAGTCAGGTATTTTTTCCCGCGCACTATAAACAAAACGGTTCCGACCGCGAAGACGACCAGCAGCTCAACGATGATCAGAAAATACAGTGCATCTATCTTTATCATTGCGTTCCCCTCTTCTTGAGGACCTTGTTCCAGAGGATGTATCCGCCGGTCGCCAGCGCGGCCAGAATGAGATTCACGATTAGAAATTGGAGGAGGACCGTTGTCCAGGAAACTTCCTTTTCCGCAGGTGCGTGCACTGCGGCCGGCAACGGCCCATGTTTCTGCTCGACCACCGGTGCGGCAGGGGGCTCAACAGCTTTGAAAAGGAGCGTTTTCTCTCGCTTGAACGTCTTGCCCTGGGCCAGGAGTTTTACCGAATATTCGCCGGCAAGCGTGATCGGGAACGAAGAGGAATATGTACCGCTCATGTTCGGATCGGCTGTGGTTGTGCCGCCGCTTACGAGGGTGAGCGTGGTTATCTTGTGATCCGGGCCCGTGATCAAAGCCGAGAAGGTCGTGTGGTCAAGAACGGTCCTCTCGGTTACCCTGCCCCCCTGTTTTTCAAGCCACGCATCGATCACAATGTTCTCGTCCCGGTTCGCGAAGCTCCTGTCGAAGGAGGTTTTGAGGCCCAGGTCCGTCAGGACATACACCTTGTTGCCTTCGTTCGCACTCAGTTTCACACGCCAGGTTCCCGGGGAAGGTCCCTGAATTGTTACCATGTCAAAGACCGAGGACTCAAACCACGCAATGTTTGCGGCGTGTCTGGAGGCGGTGTTCTTCTCGTTCGATGGCCCCAGGAGTGTAAGCGCAGTCCTTGCCTTTTTGGTTACGAGGACGGTCGCTTCCCTGATCTCGCGGTCGATCGTGAACGTCTCGCCTTCGAACGGCACGGTGTCGGGCGACTTGATCTTTTCGAAGATCGACGCGAACATCACGTGCACGTCCTTGTCCTCCTTGGCAAAACGAAAGAAGCCGCCCGTCGCTTTCGCCATATGCTCAAGCAGTGCGCTGTCGGACTCTTCGGTAAAGGCCACGGCATAGAGCTTGATTTGCTGGTTCGCCAGCTCGGGCAGAAGCGCGGCGAGCGCTGCGGAGGCAGCCTCGTCCTTTTCCCGGGAGCCGAGGGCGAGTTTGCCGTCGGACATCATGATAAGGACCCGGCCCCGCTTCTGAGAAGTTTTCAGCTCGTCAAAGCCCTTCCGTACGGCATCCGTGATGTTCGTCGACAATTCCTTTGAGGTAATTTTTTTTACGGCAGCAAAGAGGGCCTTATGGTTCTTTTCCGAGTTCTGCGCCAGAGGGCTCAGCACGGTTGCCGCATCACCAAAGCTTATGACGCCGATGCGGTCCTTGGGGCCGAGAAGGGAAATGAAGAGCTTTGACGCTTCCTTCCGGTAATCGGCGGGGTCGGTTTTTTTCATGCTGCCTGAGCTGTCGATGAGCAGGATGATATCACTGCCGGCATCAGCAGGCGACGCCGTTTTGCTAGGTTGTGCCTGCTGAATCGGCTGCGCGGGTTGCGCCGGTCGTGCTGCAGTCGGCGCCGGAGGCGCACTTGCCGTCGAATGGGAAACAGGCGCTGGACGCACGCTCGCTGCCGGACGAGCGGGAGCAGCAGGCGCGACCTGCTGGGGCTCGACGTGCTTTTTCGCAAACAGCTTCTGCCAGCCAAATGCGAGCAAAAGACCGCACAGGAAGAAGCCTATGAAAATGAGCAGATAGATAAGAACTTTTTTAGGCATGTCAGTACTTATTATATCGAAAAAATTGGGGAAATCAATAGAGATCAATTGTTATGAGATAAATTAATTTGGCCGCTGTCTTCCCGAAAAAAGCTCGGGGAATACCCTTCACACCTGCTAAAAGGGCGCCTTTAGTAGCCTTCTCCCGGCAACAAAAAAGCCTTGACACTCTCGTTGTATAGATGTTATTTTATCATACTCTTTTTTCTGGAGATTTCCTTGAAAATCGCGATTACGGGCAAGGGCGGCGTCGGGAAAACCACGCTGGCCGGCCTTTTGGCACGGCTGTACGCGGCAGAGGGCAAGAAGGTTTTGGCTGTTGACGCCGACCCGGATGCGAATCTTGCTTCTGCGCTCGGCATTTCTCCGGAGTCTGCGGCGCGGGCACTGCCGCTCGCCGAACAGTCGGACCTGATCGAAGAGCGCACCGGATCACGACCGGGTGCGCCGGGAGGCCTGTTCAGCATCAATCCCAAGGTGGATGATATCCCCGACCGGTACAGCGTCAACCACGAAGGCGTGCGGCTCCTCGTGGTGGGGAAGTCCAAGGAGGCGGGGTCGGGCTGCTACTGTCCGGAGAATGTGCTCCTGCGCAGGCTGATCAGCCATCTTATCCTTCGGCTGGACGAGGTGGTCATCCTCGACATGGAGGCCGGCATCGAACACCTGACCCGCGGTACCGCCGGCAGCGTCAATGCTTTCATCGTTGTAGTCGAACCGGGACAGCGGAGCATGCAGACCGCCCGCCAGATCGAATCGCTGGCGCATGGTCTCGGTGTGAAAGAGGTCTATGTGGTCGGCAACAAGATCCGGACCGAGAGTGAAAAGGATTTCATCCTTCAGCAACTCATGGGCATGAAGTTCCTGGGTTTTATGAGCTATGCCGGCGATGCGGTGACCGCTGACCTGGACGGCAAGTCTCCCTACGATGCTGCTCCCGCTACACGGGAAGAGGCCAAGAAGATCAAGGCCTCTCTTGACCAGCTGATGAAGCAATAAAAGCAAAGATTACCTCGGAGGCCCTGAGACACAGAGAAGGGCATGTCCGGGTTACAATCCAAATCAAAAAATAAGTCCATAATCAGGTTATGAGTGGTTTGGCATTTAACGTTTGAATTGATTTCCTCCGTTCCTCCGTGTCTCTGTGGTAAAAAATTGAAGAAGACCCTCAGAAAAAAGGTTCTGGCTGCCAGGGACAAGCTGCTGCCGGGACAGCGCCTGGCGAAAAGCCGGGAGATCGAAGAGCGGCTCTTTTCACTTCCGGAATTCAAAGCGGCCCGCGTTGTTCTGTTCTTTGCATCATTCCGGAGCGAAGTGGATACCGGGCCGATGATCCGGCGCGCGCTGACCTTCGGCAAGAGGGTCGTCCTTCCCAAAGTTGCGGGTGGGGAACTGACGTTGCTCGAGATCGCTGATTTTGATAACGATGTTTCTCCCGGCGCGTGGGGGATACCCGAGCCCCATGAGTCCAGGCCGGTCATGCTCGATGAGGTCGATCTCATCATTGTACCGGGCGCGGCCTTCGACGTGCAGGGAAACCGGCTGGGATACGGCGCCGGGTTTTACGACAAGCTTCTTCCCGCTTTCACGAAGATGACTGCGGCGCTTGCGTTCGAGCTCCAGATCGTGCCGAAGGTGCCGGCTGATCTGCACGACGTTCCGATCAAGAAGATCGTGACGGAACGAAGGGTCATAGAGGCAAATTCCAATTAACAAGCAACAAATCACAAATAAATTCCAAGTACCAAACATCAAATGTTTTGGAAATTGGAACATTGAAATGTGGATGGTATTTGGCGTTTGAAATTCGGCGCTTGGTTATTTTACCGTATGGATATCAAAAAAATTGAAAAAGGCGTTCGTCTCCTTATCGAAGGCATCGGCGAAGATCCCGACCGGCCGGGTTTGAAGGACACGCCGCAGCGCGTGGCCGAGATGTACGCTGAGATCTTCTCCGGCATCTCCACCGACACGGAGAAGCTTCTGATTCCCATGGCAGGTGAGAGCCACGATGAGATGGTGATGATCCGCGATCTCCCGTTCTACTCCGTGTGCGAACATCACCTGCTGCCCTTTTTCGGCAGGGCGCACATCGCGTATATCCCCGGCGCCGGCAAGATCGTGGGCATCAGCAGCCTGGCCAAGGCGCTCGAGGTCTTCGCCAAGCGGCCCCAGGTGCAGGAGCGGCTGACAGCCCAGTTCATCGATCTGATCGTCGGCCACTTGAAGCCCAAGGGGGCCATGGTGGTCATTGATGCGGAGCACCTCTGCATGAGCATGCGCGGCGTGAAAAAACCCGGCGCCCGCGTTGTCACCTCGGCGGTGCGGGGGAGCTTCCGCACCAAGGAGTCGACGCGCATGGAGATGCTGGAGCTTTTGACGAAAAAAGAGTAACTACTCAGGTCAAAACATTGTCCGCTGATTACGCAGAGTTCACAGATTAAATCGAACCCGACTTATGTTTTTTAAAATCTGCGACCATCTGCGAAATCTGCGGATAAAAGGGTTTTGCTGGTGTAACACTCTTCTGGGTTCAGGTGTACTGAGTAGTTACCAACTTTTCACGTTTTACATTTCACGGTTGTCAATTCAACACAGGAGTGATCAATGGCAACACAAAATACCTGTACGCCGACCGAGTACCGGCCTTACGGCGCTGAGATCAAGGAAACGAGACCCTATTCACCGTGCCGCGCCGCCTGTCCGGCGCACACGGATGTTCAGGCTTACGTGGGGCTGATCGCCCAGGGAAAGTATACCGAGGCCTTCGAGGTCATCACGTCGGTAAACCCGATCGCGTCGGTCTGCTCGATGATATGCCACCATCCGTGCGAGCAATCATGCAGGCGCTGCGGTGTTGACGAGCCCCTGGCGGTCCGCCACCTGAAGCGGTTCGCCATCGAAAAGTCCAAGGACTACCGGCGCGCCAAGCGGAAGCTCATCCAAAAGACCAAAGGCAAGAGCATCGGCGTCATCGGCTCCGGTCCCTCGGGCCTGACCGCGGCCAGGGACCTTGCTGCTTTCGGTTATAGCGTCACTCTTTACGAGCGCCAGCCCGTGCTCGGCGGAATGCTTGCCGTGGCGATCCCGCCCTACCGGTTGCCGAGAGAAGTATTGAAAGAAGATATCGACGACGTCGTTTCCAAAGGCGTTGAGGTAAAGACGAACTTCGAGATCGGCAGGGATGCAAAGCTCGATGATCTGACGAAAAAGCATGATGCGGTTTTGATCGCCATCGGTCTTTCCCTGAGCCGGTCATTGAACATTCCCGGAGTGAAAGGTCCCGGCGTGCTGCTCGCGATCCCTTTTCTTGAGGATGTCGCTTTTGACCGGAAGCCGAAGCTGGGAGAGAAAGTGCTTGTCATCGGCGGCGGAAACGTTGCCATGGATGTCGCCCGCTCAGCCCGCAGGCTCGGGGTGAAGAACGTGGAAATGGTCTGCCTTGAGAATGAGGAAGAGATACCGGCATGGAAATGGGAAGTGGACGAGGCTGTTGAAGAAGCGATCAAGATCAATTACCGCTGGGGGCCCAAGGCTGTTAAACGCGAGGGCGACAAGGTAAAAGGTCTTGAGGTGACAAAGGTCCTGTCGGTCTTTGACGCGAACAAGCGGTTCGCTCCGACCTTTGATACTAACCAGACCGCGCTGCTCGAAGCCGACACGATCATCATTACCATCGGCCAGATGTCGAACCTCGCATTCCTGAAGGACAGCGCTGTAAAGATTGACGAGCGCGGACGCGTGGAGTGGAACACCGCGACCCAGATGAGCAGCGCCAGGAACGTGTTCGTTGCCGGAGAAGTGGTGACCGGCCCCGGATCGGCCATTGCCGCCGTTGCGAACGGACACCGCTCGGCCATTGCCATGCATCTCTTTCTCCAGGGCGAGTCTATCGAAGGAAAGCTTCCGGTGCAGGAAAAAGAAAAGATCGCCGAGATGCCTTCGGAGGTCGTTGAAAAGATCAACAAACAGCCGCGCATGAAGGTCAGGCATCTCGCTCCCGAGGTCCGTGTCAAGACCATGGACCACTTTGAGGAGGGCTACACCGAAAAAGAAGCGCTCGAGGAAGCAGGACGGTGCCGCGGCTGCGGCGGCGGTGCTGTGGTGGACCAGAAAAAGTGCATGGCCTGTCTTACCTGCATGCGTATTTGTCCCTACGGCGCTCCCGTGGTTACGTCGGTATCCGAGATCAGGCCCGAGTATTGCCAGGCCTGCGGACTCTGCGCTCCGGAATGTCCGGCCGAGGCCATCAGCATGGTGAGCTATGATGTGCGCGAGACAAGGAACACACTTCCCTCGGTCATCGGCAAGATTGACCCGAACCGGCAGGAGCCGGTTGTTGTCGCGCTCATGTGTACGCACCACGCGGGCGTGCTCGGTTTCGATCTGCCGAAGAACGTTCGGGCCGTGCCTGTTCACTGCACCAGCCGGATCGATATTCTCGATATGTTGAAGGCGTTTGAAGTAGGTGTTGACGGCGTGGCAGTAGTGCGCTGCAGCGACGGGACCTGCAAATATAGGGACATCGCGCCGCGCGTGAACGCGCGCGTGAAGCGGGTACAGGACCTGCTGGGCATGCTCAAGATAGAACCCGGCCGGGTTGAGATCCTTTCTGCAATATCGACCAATGGCGGGAATCCCTATGCTGCGGTTTGTACGGAGTTTTCGGAGCGCGTGAAGAAGATGGGGTTGCGAGGCGGAAAATAACTGTTCGTACGAATCAGTATGAGATAAAGGAGCAAGAACTATGATCGTAGGATCACAGAAGCCAATAGATGAAATATGGAACATGGTAAAGGACTTCAAAAAGGTCCTCGTGTTCGGGTGCAATACCTGCGTTGCCATCTGCCACGCAGGAGGCGAAAAAGAGGCCGAAACCATCGCCTCCCTCATCAAAATGAAGGCGTCGCAGGAAGGCAAGACCATGATCGTGAACCACATGGGGGTCATGCGCCATTGCGAGCCCGAGTACTTCGACCCGGTAATGGACGAGGTAAAGAAATACGACCTCGTGCTCTCCACCGCCTGCGGCGTAGGCGTGAACTTCTTGTCCGACCGGACCGGTACGATCCCCGTGTATCCGGGTATCAATACATCATTTTACGGCGCTGTGGAAGCGCCCGGCGTGTTCAAGGAACTCTGCGCGGGCTGCGGGAATTGTATCCTGCATATGACCGGCGGCATTTGCCCGATTGCGCGCTGCGCCAAAACTCTTATGAACGGTCCTTGCGGCGGAACGAACAAGGGCAAGTGCGAGGTCAGCAACGAGATCGACTGCGCCTGGTATCTTATCGTCGAGCGGATGAAGACGCTCGGCACGCTTGAGAAGCTCTCCGAGATCCAGCCGCCGCGCAACTGGTCAACGTCCCGCGACGGCGGGCCGCGCCGCATATCGCTTGAGCATATCCGGGCGTATGAGGAGAAGGAAGAGGCGAAGGCCGGAAAATAATACTGAAAAGTTTTTTGACAGGATAACAGGATTGACAGGATATGAAATCCGATCTTATCCTGTTAATCCCGTCGAAAATATATTTTGCTTATTCCTTTTGGAGGCATATAGATGAAAAGCGGAAGCACACTGGAAAAAGTACTCGCGAGCGGCAAGCCCGCAGTCACGGCTGAGCTCGGTCCCCCGATGAGCGCCGATCCCCATGAAGTCATAAAAAAAGCGCAGCAGCTTAAAGGCTTCTGTGACGCGGCGAACATCACGGATTGCCAGACGGCGGTCGTCCGGATCTCAAGCATCGCTGCCGCTGCCATAGCGTTCCAGCAGGGCCTGGAGCCGGTCATGCAGATGACCTGCCGCGACCGGAACAGGATCGCCATACAGGCTGACCTTTTGGGCGCTGCTGCACTCGGCCTCAAGAACTGTCTCTGCCTTGCCGGAGATCATCAGAAATTCAGCTCCGCAGGCAGGCTGAAGGGCCATCCGGGCGCAAAAAACGTATATGATGTTGACACTTGTCAGCTCGTCGGCATTCTCAAGAAGATGCGCGATGAGTCAAAGCAGGATGGCGGCGATCCGATCGAAGTGCCGCCCAAGTTCTTTATCGGCGCCTCCTGGACGCCCATGGCCGATCCTATCGATTTCAGGCCGATCAATCTTATGAAAAAAGTGAATGCCGGCGCCGATTTCATCCAGACCCAGGGCATTTACGATATGGAAGGGTTCCGCTCGCAGATGGCAAAGATCCGGAACATGGGCCTCCATGAGAGGACTGCGATCCTTGCCGGGATCATC
>JBGPIG010000053.1:0-11539 GCA_041484745.1 Nitrospirota bacterium
GTTCGCGTCCCATAACGCATGCAGAAGGAAGCAGCTCCTCTCCTTTTTCGGAGAGACCTATCCTGCGGCCAATTGCGAAGCCTGCGATATCTGCACCGGCTCAGCGGACCGCATCGACATATCGACCGATGCGCGGATACTGATGTCCGCCATGGCGCGGACGAATGAACGCTTCGGCATCACCCATGTCTTGAATGTCGTCCTGGGCGCGGACACGAAGCGCGTCCGGGAACTCGGGCATCACGCCATCAAGACCTTTGGAGCGGGCAGGCACGGTGATAAACACCATTGGCGGTTCATCATCGACGAACTTCTTGCACAGGAACTGATCGTCCAGGACGGTGATCGCTACCCGGTGCTGAAACTTACGCCCCGAGGCAGAACTGCGCTCACGGGAACTGACCGGGTGTTTGGGCTGAAACGCGAAGAGGGGACGGTTGCCGAGCGGCGCAGGAAAAGCACGGAGGCCGGTCCATTCGATGCTGCGCTGTTTGAGAGGCTTCGGATCGTTCGAAAACGTCTCGCCGAAGCCAACGCAGTCCCTCCGTATGTTATTTTTTCAGATAAGACCCTTCATGAAATGTCCAGGCGCTATCCCGTCACGCTCGCCGAAATGAGGCGGGTGCACGGGGTCGGCGACGTCAAACTGGAGCGGTATGGCGATGATTTTGTCGCTGAGATAAGTGCATACGGTGATGATAATCCCGGCATTCACGGCCGGCGTAAACAATCGAGGGAATAAGAACAAAGACAATAAGCATGAAGATACGGATGAAAAAAGGGGACGATGTACGGTTCTGGAAAGAACGATGAGTTCATCTGCGTATAGCTTGTCATTGTGCTAAAATTGACAGGAAATCTCCAAACCTCCGACGGGCAAATTTTATGATTACCGAATGCCGTTTCTTTTATCGGATGTTGGTCGGGTAAGGCGAACCTGTTCAATTAACGGTCTCCCGCATACCGAAGAGGGAAGGAATCTATTTCTCATGCTTATAGGACTTATTGTCAGCATCTCGATTATATTGCAGTTTCTGACCATTGTCTTTGCCCTGCGGTTGATACAAAAGACCGGGTTTCGTCTCTCATGGTCTTTGATCTCCTTGGCAATCTTTCTGATGGGCGTTCGTCGAATGATCGCTCTATTTTCAGTTATCAATGGCGCGGATGCGGGCCAGTCGCCTCTGATTTACGAGATTATAGGACTCGCAACATCAGCCCTCATGCTGGCGGGCGTTGTTCTCATCCACCCCGTGTTCCGCTCGATTAAGGAGAATGAAGATAAACTGAAGATCTTATCAATTACTGATGAACTGACCGGTTTGTATAATCGTCGCGGGCTTACTGCCTTTGCCGAGCACTACATCCAGATTGCAAACCGCACAAAAAAGGGATTTTATTTGCTCTATGCAGACCTTGATGGCATGAAACGCATCAATGACACGTGGGGTCATCAAGATGGGGATCGAGCGCTACTAGCGGCAGCTGCGATCTTAAAAAAAACATTCCGGAATTCCGATATCGTTGCTCGTGTCGGTGGCGATGAATTCGTCGTCATGCCGGTCGGCTTTGCCGGAGATGCCGTAGACCTCCTGTCTGACCGTCTTCAGAAGAATATTGACGCCTATAACTCAGGAGGCAAGCTGAAGCATCAATTGTCGTTGAGTTCGGGCATATCGTTCTACGATCCTCTGGTGGACTGTTCCCTCAATGAACTGCTTAATAAAAGTGACGAAGCGATGTACAGGATGAAAGAACGGCATAGAAAAACAGTTGCTTGACGTCCCCGCCCGTGTTTATTCTTGACGATTCCGCACTGAATCAGTATAATCCGCTCTTGAGATTATTTTACGGAATGAAGGGGATTTCATGGAAGACTACAACGAGCTGATCCAGCAGCGGTTCAAGAAGCTCTCCGAGATCAGCGCGATGGGGACACGGGCGTATGCCGGCAGGTTTGACGTTTCAAGCTCGTCGCAGGAGCTGCTCAGGAGCTACGGGCAGTCGACGAAAGAAGAACTGGAGAACAAGCGGATCGAGGTCACCCTGGCGGGAAGGATCATCGCCATGAGAAGCTTCGGCAAGGCCTGCTTCAGCCACATCCAGGACGGCTCGGGAAAGAGCCAGGCCTATTTCCAGAAAAACACGCTCGGTGAGGACCGGTACGCGCTTTTCAAAAAACTGGACATCGGCGATTTCATCGGGGTGAAGGGTTTTCTGTTCCGCACGAAAACGAATGAACTGACCGTCGACGTGGAGGACTTCACCCTCCTCGCTAAGTCGCTCAGACCGTTGCCGGAAAAATGGCATGGCCTCACGGACGTAGAGCTCCGCTACCGTCAGCGGTACCTGGACCTTATCGTAAATCCCGAAGTAAAAAATGTTTTTGTCCTTCGCACGAAGATCGTCCATGCCATCCGTAATTTTTTGAATGCTCGCGGATATCTCGAGGTCGAGACCCCGATGATGCAGTCCATTCCCGGCGGGGCCACAGCGCGTCCGTTCAAGACCCATCACAACGCCCTGGACATGGACCTGTTTCTCCGCATCGCCCCCGAGCTGTACCTGAAACGGCTCCTGGTCGGCGGCTTTGAGCGGGTCTATGAGATCAATCGGAATTTCCGGAACGAAGGCATTTCCACGCGGCACAACCCCGAGTTCACCATGCTTGAATTCTATACAGCCTACGCCGATTACCGGGACCTCATTGGCATGACGGAGCAGATGATCAGCTCGGTGGCCATGGAGGTCCTCGGCACCACGGAGGTTGCGTATGAAGGGCACACGATCAATCTCTCGCCGCCCTGGAAGAGGATCAGCTTCATCGATTCGCTCCGCGAGGCGGGAGTGTCTGAAGATGTTCTCACGGACGTGGACAAGGCCCGCGATTACGCAAAAAAACTCGGCGCAAGCGTGAAGGGCGGCGAACCTCTCGGGAAGCTGCTGAATGAAATGTTTGAAGCGCTGGTGGAGACCAAGCTTATCCAACCCACGTTCATTACTGATTACCCTACCGACATATCGCCGCTCTCGAAAAAGCGGGATGACAACCCGGATTATGTGGAACGGTTTGAACTGTTCGTCGTCGGCAGGGAGATGGCAAACGCCTTCTCCGAACTGAACGACCCGGTCGACCAGAAGGAGCGGTTCCTCAAACAGGTGTCGGAACGAGAGGCGGGAGACGAAGAGGCGCATCAGATGGACGATGACTTCATACGCGCTCTCGAATACGGCATGCCGCCGGCCGCGGGAGAGGGGATTGGAATCGACCGCCTCGTGATGCTCCTGACGGGCGCCAGTTCCATCCGGGACGTCATCCTCTTCCCGCAGATGAAGAAAGAAAAATCGTAAAATCTTTTTACCACAGAGAACACAGAGGGTTGAAAAAAATTGATCGATCCTCATAATGAATCAGTTTTCTCCTGTGACCTCTGTGGTGAATGACCTATCATGAAAATCCCCTACGAAATATTTATCAGTCTCCGCTATCTGAAGACCAAGAAGCGCTACGGCACCATTTCGCTCAACACGTTCATCTCCGTCGCCGGGGTGGTCATCGGCGTGGCCACCTCCATCATCACGCTTGCCGTGATGACCGGTTTCCAGGGCTATTTTCGTGACAAGATTCTTTCCGCCATGCCGCATATCGTTGTGATGGAGTACACCGGGACCGGCGTCAAAGACGAGAGCACCCTGCACGAGAAGGTCTCCCGGGTGCCGCATGTCAAGGCTATAACACCGTTCATCTACAGCCAGTCGATGCTGACGACCAGGGAACGTATGCAGGGAGTTGTGGTGAGGGGCATCGACCCGAAGACCGAGGGGACCGTGACCGATCTCGCCAAAAACATGATCGTCGGAACGCTCGCAGGTCTTGACGACACTGGCCGGAAGCATCCCGGTATTATTATCGGCGAGGACCTTGCCCGCAAATTGGGGCTCTCGGTCGGCGACGCCGTTACCATGGTCAACCCTCTTGGCGAAGAAACCTCCCTGGGCGTAATACCGAAGATGAAGAAGTTCGAGCTGGTGGGTCTGTTCGATGCGGGTATGTACGACTATAATACGGGTTTCGTTTATATCGCGCTGCCTGATGCACAGAAGTTTTTTGAGATGCCGGGACGCGTCAGCGGACTCCAGGTGCGAGTGGACGATATCTATCAGGCCGACAAGATCGCGGCCTCTATCCAGACGGCCGCGGGATATCCCTTCTATACCCGCAACTGGATGGAGATGAACAAAAACTTCTTTTCAGCGCTTCTGCTTGAGAAGATCGGCATGTCGCTTCTTCTGGTGGTGATCATCATCGTGGCATCATTCAACATCATCGGGACCCTTACGATGATCGTCATGGAAAAGAACCGGGAGATCGCGATCCTGAAGTCAATGGGCTCCCCGGCGGGCAGTATCATGAAGATATTCATGTTCGCGGGGCTCGCGATCGGTTGCGTGGGCACTGCGGTCGGCGCCCTCATCGGATACGGCGCGGTAACGCTCATTATCAAGACCGATATTATCTCGCTGCCGAAGGATGTATACCAGGTGAGCCATTTGCCGCTCTCCATCTCCGGGCTCGATGTCCTGTTCATAGCGTTGACTGCGCTCGGGATCAGTTTTCTTGCCACGCTCTATCCGTCCTGGCAGGCCGCGAAACAGGACCCTGTAGAAGTGCTGAGATACGAATAATAACGGAGCGGAAAGTGGGACGAAGGACGAGAGAGAGAAGATATCGCGTCCCTCGCAGAACTACAGGGAAGTTATCATAGAGCAAAAAGGAGGTAATTTGAAAAAGTTCATTCTCGTCGTGATTTTTTTGGCGTTGTTTTCAGTGGCTTTCGTGCTTCTTGGCGGCGGGACCTTTCTTAAATACGCCGGCACCTGGATCGGCGGCTTGGGTAGCAAGGCGCAAGGCATGAAAGGAAAAATCGAGCAAGGCGCAACAACGGTCGAAAAGAAAGTGGAAAAGGTAAAAGAAGCGGTAACATCGGGAGAAAAGAAATAATACAGCCGCTCATCCATATTGAACAGCTCCACAAGACGTTCATGAGCGGTCCGGTTGCTCTCCGCGTCCTTGACGGCATTGACCTCACGATCCGGAAGGGAGAGATGCTCGCAGTCGTAGGCGCCTCCGGCGTGGGCAAGAGCACGCTGCTCCACATTATGGGAGCGCTCGATCGTCCGACTTCCGGCAAGGTCTTTTATGGAGATTTGGATGTTTTCGGACTGGACAGCGCTCCGCTTGCGCGCTTTCGCAACGAGCGGGTGGGGTTCGTGTTCCAGTTCCACCATCTGCTCCCGGAGTTTTCGGCGCTTGAGAACGTTATGATGCCGGCGCTCATCCGGAGAATAGACCGGGGGGGGGCAGCCGAAGCCGCTGCAAAGATACTGAACGACGTGGGGCTCGGTGCGAGACTTCACCATCGGCCGGGAGAACTCTCGGGCGGCGAGCAGCAGCGAGTGGCAGTTGCCCGTGCGCTCATACTGAACCCCGATGTGGTGCTTGCCGACGAACCGACGGGCAACCTCGATATGCATACGGGTGAGGCGGTCCATGACCTCCTTCACACGATCAACAAAAAGCAGGGAATAACCTTCGTGATCGTGACCCATAATGACAAGCTTGCCGTCCGCGCAGACCGGGTTCTCAGGATGATGGAGGGCAAACTGATCCCCGATCGGCAGTAGCGGTGCGGCCCTGTATTATCTAATATAGTTAAGTACTTCTTACCGGCACCCCCCTCGGTGTTCTTTTACTACAGCATTTATTTCTTTTCCATATTCTTCACGTCTTCAAGTAATGGTCTTATTGTGAATCAACTGAGAACACAGAACAATCCTCAGAGATCACTGTGTGTTCGAGCTTCGCCTCGTTTTTTTCTTGACTTTGAGAGCGGTTAAAAAGTATTATGAAAAGCCTTATTCATCAAACCATTACATGTACATACAGGTAATCGCCTTATGAATCTCACATTTTTTCAAATTGCCATGGGAGTCTACCTGCTCGCGTCCGCAGGTTACATAGTCTACATCATAAAACCTGAACAAAAGTGGACCGCAACCGCGTCGCTCTGGGCCACTATTTCAGGTTTTCTCCTCCACAGCGCGTATTTTGTTCTCCGATGGACCGAATCGGGACGTATCCCGGTAACGAGCTTCTTCGAGGCCGCGAATTTCCTCGGCATGGGTATCGTGCTCGTATTCCTGATCATGGAACTCAGGTTCAAGATTGCCGCTCTCGGCTCGTTCATGCTGCCTCTCGCCGTCGTCCTGATGGCGCCGGCACTGATCCTGTCGGGCGATATTCAAGAACTCAATCCCGTGCTCAGGAGCGGCTGGCTCGGCATCCATACGAGTTTCGCGGTCCTGGGAGACTCGGCCTTTGCTTTCGGGTTCATCGTTTCAATCATGTATTTGATCCAGGAGCGCCAACTTAAGGCCAAGCACCTGGGCGCGCTCTTTCACCGCCTTCCATCCCTCAATATAATGGATACGCTCGGATACAAGGCATTGACCTTCGGGTGGCCTCTTTTCACGATCGGCATGCTCACCGGCTCTATCTGGGCGAACAGCGCATGGGGTTCATACTGGAGCTGGGACCCCAAAGAGACCTGGTCGCTCATTACCTGGGTCGTCTATCTCGCGCTCCTGCATCTTCGCACGATCGGATGGAGAGGAAGAAAAATGGCTGTCCTTTCTATCGTCGGATTTGTATTTGTCCTGGTCAGTTTTTTTGTCATAAGCCGCATACAGATTGGAAAACACAGTTTTTAAGGTGACGCAAGAATGGGTATCGTTGTAGTCGGTCTCAGTCATAAAACAGCGCCTATCGAAGTTCGCGAGAAACTCAACTTTCCCGAAGCGACTGTTCCCGAAGCGCTCAGGAAACTTATTTCCTACGAGGGGATCCGGGAGAGTCTCATCCTGTCCACATGCAACCGGGTGGAGATCTATGCCTCCGTACAGGACAGCGCCATCGGCATCGAGCGCATTAAACAGTTCATCTCCGATTATCACGGCCTCTCCCAGGCGGCCTTAGAGCAGTCGCTCTATGTGTATCCCGAGGCCCAGGGCGTACGTCACACCTTCCGCGTGGCATCGAGCCTCGACTCCATGGTGTTGGGAGAGGCGCAGATACTGGGACAACTCAAGGACGCCTTCGAAATCGCGCTCAAGACAAAAACAACAAGCACGATCCTCAATAAACTTATCAAGAAGGCCATATCCGTCGCAAAAAGGGTCCGAACAGAAACCAAGCTCGCCCAGGGGGCCGTTTCCATCAGCACCGCCGCAGTGGAACTGGCAAAAAAGATATTTGGAGAACTGGAAGGGAAAGTTGTCATGCTCCTGGGCGCGGGCGAGATGGCCGAACTTGCCGCCCAGCACCTTCTGGGCAACGGCGTGAAGAACATCATGGTCGCGAACCGGACCTTTGAGCGCGCCGAAGAACTCGCGAAAGAGTTCAAGGGCGACGCCATACGGTTCGAACATTTTCCCGACGCACTGGTGATGGCGGACATACTTATCTGCGCCACCGGAGCGCAACAGTATGTCGTGAAACGCGATATCGTCAGCCGGGCGCTCAAAGAGCGGCGCCACAAGCCCATATTCATGATCGACATTTCCAATCCGCGGAACATCGATCCCGAGGTTGCCAAGGTCGACAACGTGTATCTCTACGACATTGACGATCTTCAGGGGAAGGTTGACGTCAACACCGAAGGCCGGTCAAAAGAAGCTGAAAAGGCGGAAGAGCTTATTATTCATGAGGTCGAGACGTACCTGCAGTGGGAGCGCGCCCTCGATGCCGTGCCGACCATTGTCGACCTTCGTGAAAAGGTTGAGGACGTCAGGAAACGCGAACTGGACAAGACCCTTGGCTCATTGAACGGCATCACCGAAGAGCAGAAGCACGCCGTGGAGGCCATGTCCCAGGCAATCGTGAACAAGCTTCTCCATGCCCCCCTGGTGGTCCTCAAACAGGCGGCCGCTAACCCGGATACCGGCGATAATACCATCGCAATTGCGCGCAGGTTGTTTAACCTGGATAAAGAGCTCAAGCGGCCTGTCTCCGAGAAGGTTGTCGAAATGCCGACCCACGATGATGCGGAACACAGCCGGGAATCAAAGGATAGTTGCCGATGATACGGTCCCAGCGGAATGCGGCGTTCGGCGTGCGGTAAGCAAACCGACAAAACGTGTTCCGGCGAAGCGGCCGACCAGGGTAGTCACTCTATAAGTATTCAAGGAGCTTTCATTGAGAAAACAGATCAGGATTGGAACACGGGCCAGCGCGCTTGCGCTCTGGCAGGCGGAGTGGGTGAAATCCGAACTCGAAAAGAAATATCCGGGAATGACCGTAACGCTTACCAAGATCAAGACCACGGGTGACAAGATCCTCGACGTGCCTCTCGCCAAGGTGGGCGGCAAGGGCCTGTTCGTGAAGGAGATAGAAGAGGCCATGCTGGCCGACGAGATCGACATTGCGGTCCACAGCATGAAGGATGTGCCGACCTTCTTTCCCGACGGGCTTCATCTTTCGTGCATCACGAAGCGCGAGGATGCGAGGGACGCCTTGCTTACGCGGAACAAGGTTAAATTCAACGACCTTCCCCAGGGCGCAAACATCGGCACCAGCAGCCTTCGGCGTCAGGCCCAGATCATGAGCATTCGGCCGGACTTTGTGATCCATCAGCTTCGCGGAAACGTGGACACGCGGTTGCGGAAACTGAAAGAGGGTCAGTATGATGCCATCATCCTTGCCGCGGCCGGGGTCAATCGGCTCGGGCTTGCAGAAAATGTTTCGGAGTATATCGATCCGGAGATCAGTCTGCCCGCCATCGGTCAGGGCGCGCTCGGCATCGAGTGCCGGGTGGACGACCGGGAACTCAATGACCTGATCGCGTTCTTTAACCATACCGACACCCGCATCTGCGTTACGGGAGAACGTGCGCTCCTGCGAAGGCTCGAAGGAGGCTGTCAGGTACCGATCGCGTGCTACGGCCAGATCAAAGCGGGGAAGCTTCATCTCACCGGTCTCGTGGGAAGTGTGGACGGAAAACGCATCATCAAAGACGCAATTGAAGGGGAACCGGAGAAGGCCGAGAAACTCGGCGTTACCCTGGCCGAGAAACTCCTGTCCCGGGGAGCTGATGTGATTCTGAGGGAAGTGTATGGGAACACCACGGATTTCAGCGGAAACAACCTTCTGGAGAACAGCTAATCAACCACAGAGATCACAGAGGTTAGATCAAAGGAAAAGACCAGAAATTTCCGAAATCTAAACTCGGTTTCTCATGATATCGCTTGAACTCATGACCTTGTATTTCTCCACTCAACGTTCTCTGTGTCCTCTGTGGTAAAAAACAGAATATGACTCAACCAACCGGAAAAGTATATTTAATCGGCGCGGGTCCCGGAGATCCCGGACTGATCACGGTCAAGGGCCTCGACTGCGTGAAGAAGGCGGACGTGATCATTTACGATTATCTCGCGAATGAGCGGCTGCTCGAACAGCGGCGGCCTGATGCCGAGCTCATCTACGTGGGCAAACAAGGCGGCAGGCATACGCTCCCGCAGGAAGAGATCAACAGCCTTATCATCAAAAAGGCGCGAGAGGGAAAGATGGTTGCCCGTCTCAAGGGCGGCGATCCGTTCATCTTCGGCAGGGGAGGGGAAGAGGCCGAGGACCTTGTTGATAGTCATATCCCCTTTGAGATCGTACCCGGGGTGACCGCTGCCACTGCGGTACCCACGTACGCAGGCATACCGCTCACCCACCGCGAACACACCGCGAGCGTTGCGTTCGTGACCGGCCACGAAGACCCTACAAAACCGGAATCGAAAATCCACTGGGACAAGATCGCCACCGGCATCGGGACGCTCGTATTTTTCATGGGGATGAAGAACCTCCAACACATTGTGGACAATCTTGTTACGCACGGCAGGAGCCCGGAAACGCCGATTGCCCTCATCCAATGGGGGACCCGGACCGACCAACGCGTTGTGACGGGAACACTGAAGGACATCGTGCCGAAGGTCAAACAGGCCAAACTCGGACCGCCGGCGATCATCGTGGTCGGCGATGTCGTGCGGCTTCGGGAAAAACTTAACTGGTACGAGTCCAAGCCCCTGTTCGGCAAACGGGTCGTGGTGACCCGCTCCCGCGATCAGGTCAGCGTGTTCGCCGAGCAACTCATCGACCGCGGCGCGACAACGATCGAATTTCCGACCATCGATGTGGTCCCGCCGTCGAACTGGGAAGAGCTGGACAGCGCCATCCGGAACATAGAAACCTATAACTGGTTGATTTTCACAAGCGCGAACGCCGTCAAGTTCTTCATGGAGCGGCTGCGCGGCCTCGGCAGGGACATTCGCATGCTCAAAGGCGTGAATCTTTGCGTGGTGGGGCCGAAAACGGCTGAATCGCTCGAGCAGTACGGGCTGAGGGCGGACCTGGTCCCGGCTGAATTCAAAGCTGAGGGCGTGCTTGAGGCGTTGGGCGGAGAGAAGGTGAAGGGACAGAGGTTCCTTATCCCGCGCGCAAAAATTGCCCGGGAGATCATCCCCCGGAAGCTGCGCGAACTCGGCGCAGAGGTCACGGTGGCCACCGCGTACGAAAATGTGAAACCCGAGGCTGATGTTGAGCGGGTGAAAAAACTTTTTCAGGACCGGAAAATATCAGTCATAACGTTCACCAGCTCTTCCACAGTACACAATTTTGTTGAAATACTCGGCCAAAAAGAGTATAAAGCCTTAACAAACGGCGTTGACGTTGCCTGTATCGGGCCCGTGACCGCCAAGACGGCGGAAGAATACGGCATGAAGGTAACGATCATGCCGAAGGACTACACCATACCCGCCTTTGTCGAGGCCATGGTGGAATATTATAAAAAACAATAAACTACAACTGGATATGCAGGATCGACAGGATGCCGTACGATCAAGACGGCCCGTTCCGGTGATCCGATATTCCGGTCTTTAAAAAGGAGATGTTATGATTACCATTTCAGAAGTTGCGGCGGACAAGATCAAGGAAATACTCCAGGCGGAAGGCGTGCCCAATCATGCCCTGCGTGTATCAGCAGCCGGGGGCGGATGCGGTTGCGGCCCGTCCTATGAAATTATGATCGATGACAAGACCGGTGATGGCGATACCGTGGTGGAAAAGAACGGCGCCAAGCTTTTTGTCGATGCCTCGACGGCAAAAACGCTGGAAGGAGCGGAACTCGGGTTCATCAGTGATGAGCGCGGTGAGGGTTTTGCCATCGGTTTCCCGAACGGCGCGCCTTCGGGCGGAAGCTGCGGCTGCGGTGGCGGCGAGGAAGAGTCCAAGCCGGGCAAAAGCAGCGGTGGGTGCGGATCAGGCGGCTGCGGCTGCAGCTGATAACATCGCATAGGGCATAGCGCACAGAGTATAGAAAAAGGCAGATAGAAAGGTGTCAACGCTTTGCGCCATACGCTTTGCGTTATCCTCATGAAAACCAGGAGACTCCATGTTTGAGCCTTTGTACCGGCCGAGAAGGCTGCGGTCCAACGAGAA
>JBGPIG010000054.1:0-11458 GCA_041484745.1 Nitrospirota bacterium
GTGAACGGCGAACTCACGCTTCGGCGCGGGTTCTCGATCAAGCCGGAAGAGCGGGTACTCGTGGTCGAGGATGTGATCACGACAGGAAAGTCCACGAAAGAAACGATCCGGGTCGTTCGGCAGGCGGGCGGCGTTGTGATTGCCGCCGCTTCCCTGGTAGACCGGTCCGGCGGCAGGGCGGAGCTTGGGGTCCCCTACACGTCGCTGGCTACCTTGAGCGTTCCCGCTTATTCCCCCGAGACCTGTCCGCTGTGCAGGGCAGGCAGCACGCCGGTGAAGCCGGGCAGCAGGGGATTAAAATAGGTTTATCAGCATACAAAAAAAGACCGGGAGAATATCGTGTCGCGCGCGCGACGGTCATAGATGACGCCCCTTCGGTGAAGTCTTTTGTATACATACCAGGCACCAGCTGGGTGATAAAGATCCAGATAACCGCTATACCGATGATGATACTGTGTCTGCTCGTTTACCTACCCGCAAGCCGCGAGTCGATGTACATGCCCGCGAACCCGCCGGCGCCGAACAGAATCCCAGCGCCCAGTCCGGTGATGTCGATGCACCGCCCGCCGCAGGCAGCACACTGTAAAAAAATACCCAGACGATGGACGTGAGGAAGGTCCCGAGCAGGGCGGCGCCAGCGGCCGTATAGACCGGCAGATGGAACACCGCCACGCAGAAGGGGGCGATGATCGCCCCGCCGCCGATGCCGTAGGTACCGCCGATAATACCTACCACAAAGGCGAGCAGGAGCATGGCGGGGACGATGAGTTTGAACCGGTTCTAGTCACACGAACGGGGTTTTACTTCATGCGACACGATATATTAGGCAAAATTATAATTAGTGTTTGACGAAGCTTCTGTTTTTGATATAATTGAAATGAGGGAAGATACGAAAGGCAGGAAGAATGAGTAAGACTGCGTTATCAGAAGAAAAGAGCGGGTATCCCGAGGGTGTTCCCGAGGATGTGTTGGACGACCTTGCGGAAGAGCTCGTGGAAGAAGAAGAGGAAGAGGAGCCTTCCGCGGCTGAGGTGGCGGAAGTTGCCGAAGAAGTCGCCGTCAGCGGCGCGGACCTTGTCGATACGTATCTCAAGTCTGTGGGCAGATTCCCCATGCTCAAGATAGATGTGGAGCAGGAGTATGTCCGTACGCTTGAGAAGGGCAAGGCGGTGCTCAAAGAGATCGCGCTGAGCTCCCCTCTTGCAATCCCGAGGGTCCTTGCCCTGGGTGCGAACATTAAGCTGGGCCTGGTGAAGGCCCACGACGTGCTCCGGTACCCCGGCGAGTGGAAAGACTCCTATGAAGCAGAGTTCATGCGCCTCTATAACAGGCTTAAGAGGCAGGTGGCAAAGCGCGACATGGTCCGCGCGACAATCACACTCAACGAGATGAGCCTTTCGTTCCGAGAGATCGAGAAGATGCTCAAGAAGCTTTCGGCTGTGGGCAAGCAGGTCGAGCGCGGGATAACCGCTGAGATGGAAAAGCTGGGGCTCGACGAGCCGGCACTCGGGGACATGATCAGCCGCATTGATGAAGAAGAAATCAAGGTTAAGCAGGCCAAGGACGAGTTGTGCAAGGCCAATCTCAGGCTTGTGGTCTCGATCGCGAAGAAATACGTGAACCGGGGCCTGACCCTGCTCGACCTGATACAGGAAGGCAATATCGGGCTCATGAAGGCTTCGGACCGGTACGAGTCGGGCAAAGGGACCAAGTTCAGCACCTATTCCACCTGGTGGATCAGGCAGCGGATCACCCGCGCTATTCTGGACCAGGCGCGCACCATCCGCCTGCCGGTACACTTGATCGAGGAAAGCACCCGCATCAGCCGCATCTACACCAAGTTTATGCGTGAAAAGGGCAGGGAACCCGCGCCCGAAGAAGTGTCGAAGATCATGGGTCTCTCTGTGGTGCGGGTAAACGAGATCCTGCGCGCGATCCAGGAACCGTTATCTCTGGAAACGCCGATCCTCTCGGAAGAAAAAGAGCTCAAAGATGTCATTATTGACGAGAAATCGGTTTCGCCCTATAAATTACTTGAGGACAATGAGGCATCGAGCCGTATCGAAGAGGTACTCTCATCACTCACCGAGCGGGAAGAAAAGATCATCAGGATGCGGTTCGGTATCGGGGTCGGCAGCGAGCACACACTCGAAGAGGTGGGGAAGTACTTCAACCTCACCCGGGAGCGGATCCGGCAAATTGAGATCAAGGCCCTCAAAAAACTGCGCCATCCCGCCCGGAGCAAGATGCTAAGGGAATATGTTTAAGTCCTCACGAACAACATTTCCGACGGCATAAATAAAGAACGATAGGACGCAGACCGGAGGAGAAGGTCCGCGTCCTTTTTTTGTTTCCCGCCGATGTTTTTCGCTTGAAATGAAGAATTGACCCGGTTTGTTCAGCGGGAGAGACTCCTAATCGTTCATGCTCTGGATTAACTCGATGTCTGAGATGATGCGGGTAGCTTCATCAAGAGCGGGTTTATCGTCCGCGGGATTGCTGACATAGGCGGCCATGATCGCGCGTGTGGCGTCCACAAGGAACCAGATCCGCCAGTGCATCGGTTCGTCCTTGTCTGCGTAGGTATAATCCAGTGTCGCTATACCCAGATCTCCCCGGTCTTCCACTTTAACCGCTTCTCGAGGAAAAGGCACGTCACGCTCCTCCAGCGTATCTTCAAGAAGGGTGCGAGCAGCCTCAAGGGCGGGAGTTTTCGTTTCTTCCCTCTCGATGAACGAAAGCTGCATCATGCCGGGCCAACCGTCTTTTTCCAGCAATACAAAACCCATTTCCTCCCGTTCACTCCAACCATCGGGAAGAAAAAGAGTTATCCACCGTTCATATGTTACTTTTTTGCCCATGTCAGCCATTGTATCGGACAGGCAGGGGCCAGTCAAATGAGTTTCACAAATAGGTGTGAAAAAACTATTTATATGTACAACAATCGCACGAGTTTATCGACAATTACGTCAGATTCCGTCTCGGGTGGAGCCTTCCCTTCCAGCGTGATTTCCGGGCGGATCGGCGGTTCGTACGGGCTCTGGATCCCCGGTACGGTGGCTGATTTTCCGGCCGCTGCAAGACCATAGATCCCCTTGGGGTCACGCTTCATACAGATATCGAGCGGGCACTTGACGTATACTTCCAGGAACTTCGGGATGAGCGTGCGTGCAAGATCGCGGTATGCCTGTTTATTCGCGGTCGCATCGAAGATCACGTTTATGCCGTTCCGGGTGATCATTTCTCCGATGAGCGCGAGCGACCGATAAAACGCATCACGCTCTTCCGCACTATAAGTCGGCGCCGGCGTAAGTATCTTTCTCATCTCATCGGATTCCAGCACGAGTGCGGAAACGTTCCGTTTTCTCAATTCTTTCACAACTTCCCGGGTAATCGTGCTCTTGCCCGATGCCGGAATGCCGGTTATCCATATGGCGAACCCTGTACGTAGGTTCATGCGAGATACCTGTTCACGTCCCCGGGATCGAAGTGCGGGGCAGCGAGAACGTTCTGAATAAAGCGGAAGATGGTTTTCCGCACGCCTGAGGGAAGATGGGGGTACCAGACCGGGCTTGCGATCACCAGACCGCGCCACGCAAAGAACGGCGCAATGACCTTGATCATTTCACGGTCACCCGTTTTTTCGAGATAGTTCTCCCAGAACAGCATGAACATTTTTTCGAATGGGCCTTCGAGCCTGCCGGACCGCAGCAGCGAGGAAAACAGATAGTTGATGCTTAGACAGGCCGTATCGTCGCCCGGTTCACCCCATTCCCCCCGGGACCGATCGAGGAGCGTGAAGTCCGTGCCTTCCCTGAACAGGATGTTCCATGGGTGATAGTCGCCGTGTACCCTGCAGAGGCGGTGTGAACGGTGTTTGATGCGCCAGCGCCACTCAACACAGGAGAGCTCAATCTCTTTGAGGAGAGGCTGGTTGATGAACTCATATGTTTCGGGATAGTTATCGATCAACCCCATGATGCACTCGCCGTGGCCCAGGAGCTCGCGGACCCTCCTGGAATAGAGGCCCGGCGAGTCGAGTTTGACTGCGTGAATCTCGGCGAGGTAATCCGAGAGCGCAAGGGCGCGGTTAAAATCCTCCTCCGTGGCGCTGCCGGTGTTCCTGATGCGGTCGAGGTCCTTGAAATATCCCCGGCCCTGCACAAACTCCGCGAGCAGAAAAAACTCCCGCGCTTTGCCCGTGGAGATGATCCTGCCGGAATCCAGAAAGGCCCCGCTGTCGATGGATCGCACATGCCGCGGCAGGCTGTTGAACGCCGTGTTTTCCCACAAGATGGCCTGGGCGCGGTCGGAGAAGTGATCATGGCCGAAGGATGACGGCGTCATGGTTTCGAGCACCGCTTTCATCCGCTGCCCCGAGACCTCGTATTCCAGGAAGAGGGGCGAGCCGTAACCAAAGGCCTTGATTTCCCCGCCGGTCTCCTGCTTGCCCTCTTCGGTCATGGAAATCACTCTTACGGGTTTGGCGTAGAGAGATTCGAGATACTCGATGACTGCATGGATGGTTATCGGGGGCATCGTCTCCTCGTGATGATGTGATGACGCGGGATGAAGGGCGGCGCGTTGCTTTAATCTCTATTTTACCACGTTTTTCAAAGAGGCACAGCGTTGGGGCTGGATTATCGGACTGAAATGAGGAGGGTGAAGAAACGGCAACGGTTATTGTATCGAAAAAGCGCAGTATGCATCCCTGCATCCTCGATAAGAAATACTGCTGTTTGACAGCTGAATTTCATAGTGTCATCCATCCGCCCCAACGCGCTTCAGGCCCGGTGCATTGATCGGCAGCGGTTCTCCGGGGTCAAAGACCTCATTTCCGTACCGGATGTGATACGTCCGTCCGGGGACCTGCTTGCTATAGGTGATGATAAGACGGCCGATGGTCTGCTTGAGGTCCTGCGTAGGTTCCCCGTTCAGCAGGGCCACGGGACCCTGGAAACCCTGCGGCGTGAACAGGTGGTAGCCGTGCGGCGCCAGCGCTATGAGCATCTTGTTCTCCTGATTGTCGCGTCCGACGACGATCTTGACGCCCGCGTCGATCCGGTAGTGCCGTCCCACGGTCAACAGCCTGATGTCGTTCGGGTTGACGGCCTGCTTGTCCTCGAAAAGGTCGCGCAGTTTTGCGGAGAAGTTCTTGTCGGTGAGCAGGCAGCCGCCGGCGGGTGTGGAGTATCCGCTGATGCCATACCGCTCGGCGAGCTGGAGTTGGACAGCGCGCGATCTGCCGCTGATGCCGAGGAGCTTTTCCCGGTCGACTATGCCGTTCAGTTCGGCTGTCGTGGGCGGGAGAAGTTTGGCCGACAAAGGACGGAGGATCAGTCCCCGCATGTTCGAATCGCGCTCGATCAGGTGAAGGGTATCGCGCCTCTGCGACATGGGCCGCTGGCCGAGCACCTCGCCGGTGACCACGAACGGCGAATTCACTTCCCGCATCAGGGCCCTGGCATTCTTCAGCATGAAGATCTTGCAGTCAATGCACGGATTCGCGTTCTTGCCGTACCCGTGAGCCGGGTCGCGGACCAGGTCGATATAGTCCTGCCCCATGTCCATGACGCGGAGGTCGATCCCGATGGCTTTCGAGACCACCGCTGCATGGGTCTCGTGCTCCTTCCCGTAGCTCTTGGAAAAAGACGAGGTATAATAGAGCCCGATAACGTCGAAGCCCTGTTCCATCATGATCTGGGCTGCCAGGACGCTGTCGAGCCCCCCCGATATAAGAGCAACTGCTTTGCTGTTCACAACCCGTATACCCCCCAACCCGAATGACGGCATCATTATAAATCTCTGACAGTCGTTTTGGCAATAGTAAATAGTGCCTGGCATGGTTTATTCAACTATATTAGATGGATAAAAATCTTTGCTTCATTCGTAGAAAAGTTGAAAGCCAATGCATAAATAACCACAGAGACACAGAGGCACGGAGAAAGGCACGAGGACAATGAGGGGTTTATTAACTCTGTAATTCTTTACCATATCTGGAATGATCAGTTTAAAACTACTCTTTGGTAATCTGTTATAAACGCTAAGTCAATCCTCGGTGTCTCCGTGCCTCCGTGGTGAAAAAGGCCTTTTCAACTAAAATACGAAAGAACCAAAACTTTTGATCGGTCGTTGTTCTTTTCGCGCGTATGACGAATGTACAGGGGGATTATTTCTTTGTTTGCGCAGGGCGCAGAAGCATAGTATAATACCATTTCGAGGAGAGAGTGAAATTCCGGATCACGTTACGGGAAAGGTTCGATCATGCCGATATACAGGAAAGGTGACATGTTTGACGCCCCGGGGGTCCATATCGTCGCTGCCAGTTCGTCTCTTAGCCAGGACGGCACCCTGATTATGGGATTGGGCGCCGCCTACGCCATGAAACGAAAATATCACATCGCGCCAAAACTGTTCGGTGAAATGATAAAGAACTACTGCGGGCATCTGGGTTCATACGGTCTTCTTCTCTATGGCGGAATGGGGATACTGCAAACGAGATCTCACTACAACGACAAGATCGATGTCAATCTCGTCAAGTACGGCTTGAGGATTCTCCACACCATTGCGGAGGGAAATCCTACGATCATGTATAATCTCACCCATCCCGGTTTGGGATACGATGGCTCTAAATTGCCGAACATTGAAAAGGCCCTTGCAGGGCTGCCGGATAACCTATTTATCTGGGAAAGAGAGTAGGTGCTTTGTTGTATTATCGCGCCCTTTCCCCGTGTACTCCTTTTTTTATTCTTAATCCTGGTCCGCGGTTATGATAGAATACGATTATGGGAATAAATGACGAACCAAAGAGACCGGTGAACGCAGGTGAGCCCGTAGTGACCAGTCCAGCCGGGGAAATAACTCCCGCCGGCTATCTGCGGGAAGTAAAGGTCCATCTCACGAGGGGGAAACAGAAGGAGGCGTTTGGCTTGCTGCAACAAGCCGCAGTGATATATCCGAACGACCCTATTATCCTCTCCTATTACGGTTATCTTCTGGCGCTCGTGGATAAAAAGTATCGCGGCGGTGTTGAAACGTGTGCCAGGGCCATTGCCTTACTGAAGAAAAAAGCCTCATTGAGCGGGGAGGTCCCGTATGCCGTCCCTTATCTCAATCTCGGCAGGGCATACCTTGCCGCGGGAAAGAAGAAGGATGCAATTGAGGCTTTAAAAAAAGGACTGCAGTATGACAATGATAACAACGATCTTTTGAAGGAATTAAAGGCACTCGGGAAAAGGGGAAAGCCTCCTGTAAAGTTCCTTGAAAGGGCAAATCCGATCAATAAATTCATCGGCTTGACCCGTAAGAAGACAACGAAGGGGACCGACAAATGACGTGAGTCTCTTTCTTGTGGTACCCAGTGAGAGACCGTGAGTGAATTTTTTTGTGTGAATGCAGGCTAAGGTCAATGTTTATCCCGAGGTTGAAATCTATCCCCTCTGCATAAGAAGGGCCCTTTTGTCAGCATCCCCTACAGTAATCGGCACCAAACTATGAGATCCGGCTTTTTCCTCGTCCTGCGGGGATTGTCCGGGACAGGAGAGACTGGTCGTGATAGTTACGGACCTCAAGCACATCGATAACCAGGTCGCCATGACACCTGGTCTGCAAAAGGCCGTAGATTTTTTGCGCGTGCGAGCCGTCCAGGGTCTTGCGGACGGCAAGATCGAGATCGATGGGCACCGGGTGTTTGCTCTGGTTCAACGGTATGAGACGGTGATGGTAGGCGATCCGAAATTTGAATGCCATCGAAAGTATATTGACGTCCAGTATATCGTGTCCGGCGAGGAGGTCATCGGCTGGGCGCCCGTGGATCGGATGACGATCACAGAAACTTATGACGGGGACAAGGATATTTGCTTTGGTTCCGTGGCTAAGGGGGGAATGACACCCGTCCATCTGCAGGCAGGGCAACTGGCGGTACTCTATCCGGAAGACGGTCATGCCCCCAAATTGGCGGCCCGCGCACCAGCTCCGGTCATGAAGATCGTCGTCAAAGTGCACCGGTGAGTGAAGAGGGCCCTGATCCGGGAGACACCCCTACGGTTGCACCGAAATAAGGCCCTTTCTCTTTCCGGTATCCGCATTTTTAGTGAAGAGGAGCACAAACCGCTCGAAGATACTCTCCGAAAAATGGTTCAGCAGTTCATTCTTCATGATCTTCAGCGCATCGAATGTGCTCACCTTCTGATGGTAGGAGCGCTCGGACGTCAATGCGTCGAAGACGTCGGCAATGCAGCAGATCCGTCCGTAGATATGGATTTCGTCTCCCGTGAGACGGCGCGGATAGCCTGATCCGTCTTGCCGCTCATGGTGCTGCATCACGACGATTCTGCACTCCTCCGTCAGTTGATCAGTTTCCGTCAGCAGGGTGTAGCCCAGGTCAGGGTGGGTCCTCATGATATCCCGCTCTTCTTTGGTCAGAAGGCCCGCCTTGTTGATGATGGCCTGGTCGACCCGGACCTTGCCGATGTCGTGAAGGAAGAAACCGGCGCCCAGTTCGTGCATGTCGTGGCTAAAGGACCTCCGGAACAGTTCCTTTGCAAGGAGTACGCTCAGCACGCCGACGTTGACCGAGTGGGCATAGGTATAGAAGTCATAGGACGTGATGCGGAGTAAAAATGCCGAGGTCGCGTCATCGCCCAGAATGAGGTCGACGATCTCGGAGATGCTTTTCTTCGCTTCCCGGATGTTCTCGGTCTTGGGGTCATCGAAGAGCCGGTCCATGAGGACCAGCGAGGATTTGTAGACGATCTGGGATTTTTCCTCCGCGGGGAGTTTTTTATCGCGGAGGGCCTCTTTGAGCTCGACGGGGATGAGCTTATCGGGATCCCAGGTCCTCGGCGGTGTTTTGAGCGCCTCGGCTGCGGAGATGGTTTTGTTTTTGTTCTCGAACGCGGAAACAGAAAGACTCTTCGCAGTGTCGATCATGACCTCGTGAAAATCGTATTCGATCAGCTGCTTGATTTGCTTCTCTGAATCGATAATGAATTCGTTCTTCAGGAAGGGGTGCTTGAACCAGGAAACCGGCAGGACAATGTACATGCCGATCTTCAGGTCTTTTATGTCTATCATCTTTTTCATTTTTGTATTTCTTATTGTAGCACATTTATAAGATTAGGGTTTTTCTTCTACTCCCGCTGTCTCGGGTCAAGGGCGTCGCGGAGGCCTTCGCCGAGGAGGTTATAGCCGAGGACGGTGATAAGAATAGCGAGGCCGGGGAAAGCCGACAGCCACCAGGCGATCTCGATGTTGTCCTTGCCTGAGGAAAGCAAACTCCCCCAACTCGGGGTGGGAGGCTGAACGCCGAGCCCGAGGAAGCTTAAAGCCGATTCGATGAGGATCGCCCCTCCGATTCCCATGGTAGCGGAGACGAGAATAGGGGAGAGACCATTCGGCAGCACGTGCCTCATGATGATGCGGCCGTCCGTGGCGCCGATAGCGCGCGCGGCGATCACGAAGTCCCGCTCCTTGAGCGATATGAACTCCGCGCGGATGAGCCGCGCGGGCTCCATCCAGCTCGTGAGGCCGATCACGATCATGATGTTGATGATGCTCGGCTCGAGGATGGCGATGACCGCCAGCACCAGAAAGATCGTGGGGATGCTCAGCATGATGTCCACGGCCCGCATGATTACGCTGTCAAGCCAGCCGCCGTAGTACCCCGAGAGCGAGCCCAGGATTATGCCGATAATGGTTGCGATCCCGACAGCAACGAACCCCACTTCAAGCGATATCCTGCCGCCCCACAGCATGCGCGAGAGCACGTCCCTCCCGAGATCGTCCGTACCCAAAAGATGCGAAAAACTCGGCCCCGCGAGGATATTCTTGATGTCGATAGTAGAGGGGTCATAGGGTGCGACCAGAGGCGCGAAGATGGAAAAGATAAAGACGAGCAGCACCAATATCCCTCCGATGACCGCAAGACGGTTCTTCATGAGGTAATGAAGGGTTTGAGATGCTAAGGATTCGGTATTGGTCATTTTGATGTACGTTCCCGCCCCGGTGCCATGTGCCCCCTGACCCGCGGTCCTGTCATTTCAGTCTTACCCTCAGATCAACAAAAGCCTTCCCCCATCACTTGCCCGCGACTCCAAGTCCGTTTTTTTGGGCGAAGATAAATTCACGCTGAATGGCAAAATTAGCGAGAAATACCGCTGACTCAGCGCCGGCCTTGGCCATAATAACAGACAAAGGCGAGAATGTCACCAACATCCTGATGAGAAGATAGGACACAAGTCCGGAAATTATGACGAGGGACAAGTATTTCGGAAAGGTGCGCGTATCGCGCTGATCAGAATAGAAGACCACTTTTTTGACCGCCGTGTAATTGAACAGCATCGATACCATACGCGCAGAGACCTGGCTCGTAAGAATGCTTGCGCTGAAGCCGTACACGGCAAAAAAAATGGTGTAATCAATTGCGGCCGATGACAGAGAGGCAAGAGTAAAGCGGAAAAGCACAAAATAGATTTTCATCGAGTCAATGACGGGATTGAAATGGGATGACCTGTTTCCTTCAATATAAACGGTAGTGATAGGCTGCTCGATGATCTTCCTTCCGGTGTACTTGCATGCGAGCAGCATGTCCAACTCAAACTCGTACCCCGATGCGTTGATCCTCAAAAGGCCGGGAATAAAGGACCTCGGGATGCCCCTGAGCCCTGATTGAGTATCTGTCAGCTTCTGTCCGATCAAAAGCCGGAACAGATGCCTGGTGATAGTGTTGCCGATCCTGCTCCGGAAAGGAACAGTGCCGCCGAAGGCCCTCGCTCCCAGGACAAGACCTTCAGGATATTGCTTTAACGACCCGGCAACCTTAATGGCGTCCTCGACAAGGTGCTGGCCGTCTGCATCAATGGTTACCACACCGATATGGTCGCCGAAATGACAATAGGCGTGATTCAGCCCTGTTTTCAGGGCAGCTCCCTTGCCGAGGTTGATCGCGTGTTTGAGCAGCGTCACCTTCGAGATCGTTTCAATTTCTCTGAATAAGGGGTCGCAGTCGCCCACGCTTCCATCGTTGACAATGATGATAGCGGCAAAATCCGCAGCCGCAAGGTCGCGGACGAGGGCCACTAATTGTTCCGAGGGATTAAATGCCGGTATGAGTGCGGTAATTTTTGCCATAATATTCTCCGTGTCATTTCATCGGTGACCATCGCCGCCGGTCCCGTTTTTCCGACCTTTCCGAAAGGACCTTCTGACTTCTTGCCCGCGCAAGGTTGTTTTTTGCGAGTTGGTTATCCTGATCGAGTTTTACGGCCATGGTCCCGGCCTTTATCGCCTCGTCCCAGTTTTGGAGGCCGATGAAAGAAGCGCATATATTGTTGTAGGCGCTTGCGAAGTCGGGTCTGAGCTGAATGGCCTTTCTGCTCATCTCAATGGATCTTTCGTATTGTCCTTCCTTGAAATAGGCGAGACCAGCTTTGAGATAGATTTCCGCTTCGAGGTCCAC
>JBGPIG010000055.1:0-11417 GCA_041484745.1 Nitrospirota bacterium
GGCTTTTTCAAAGTGACGCCGCGAGAGGATCGTCGGTCATATCGCCGCTTGATTCATTCTACCAGTCAATAGGGAAATAATCTTTGAGGAATTTACCACTCCAGTGCTTCCCTGTCAGGATCCCATCAAAGAAGGGATCGCAGACCCGGGCGGCCCCATCAACAATATCCAGGGGAGGTTGGAAGTCATGCACTTTTTGTTTAAATTGAGAAAGTTCCACGGGGTCTTCATCAGTGACCCATCCGGTATCGACCGCATTCATGAATATGCCGTCCCTGGCAAGATCTTCCGCCGAGGTATGGGTCATCATATTCAAGGCAGCTTTCGCCATATTCGTATGGGGGTGTCTCTCATCTTTCTTAAACCTGAAGAACTTCCCCTCCATCGCGGTCACATTTACAATATGCTTTTGGCCGGTATGATCGCGTCTCATCAGGGACACCAGTCTATTGCACAATACAAAGGGGGCCACCGCGTTCACCAATTGTACTTCAAGCATTTCCGTGATGGGTATTTCTCCCAGCCGCAAACGCCAGCTGTTTGTCTTGCGCAGGTCCACCTGTTGAAGATCGGCATCCAACTTTCCCTTGGGAAATAGTTCCTCAGATACAAGAGAACTGTCATGACTATAAGGGATTTGCGATAGTCGAGCAGATTCGCGCAAACCGATTCCGGGCCCCTGGTCATGCCATGCGACAGGAAGGGCGGACCCGTTCTCATGGTCATTCTTGCAAAAAGAAGTAAGTTCTTTTTTACATGCCTCATGGTCTCCCAGAAGCTTCCGGGCTTCGCCGGACAACGCCCCGTAGCCATTTTTTTCATTTTCAATAAGATGGGCGTAAAAACCGGGAGGTCGTCTCACTGTCTGTGCGGCGTTATTGATCAAAATATCCAAACGCCCGTGCCTTTGTTCCACATAGCGCGCAAAAAGTTCGACGCTGGGGATATGCCGCAGATCAAGACCATGAATGTGTAATCGCTCTCCCCATACGGCATATCCTTCTTCCTTGGAATATCTGATCGCCGCATCAACGGGGAACCGTGTTGTCGCTATCACCGTAGCGCCGGCGCGTAACATCAGCAGCGTCGCCTGATAACCTATTTTCACGCGCGCGCCGGTAATTAAAGCGACTTGACCGTGAAGCGGTGCTGTCTGAAAACGTTTCCGGTAATTCAGGTCGCCGCACTTTTTACACAGGGTATCGTAGAAAAAGTGCAGTTTGGTAAACTCTTCTTTGCACACATAGCAATTACGCGGTGAATTTAATTCTTCACCCTCTGATGTCAATGCGGGTGAATTACCTTCAATCTGCGCGGGTGCGGTGAATGTCGCGTCAATACGCGCATGGCGAATGCCGGTGTTGTTTCTGGCGCGTCGGCTCTTCTCAAGAGCTGCCAGGCGCTGAGTTGTATTCGCCGCCTTGTTTCTTTTTTTTCTTTCCGCCCGGTCGGGACGGGATATTTTCCCGGTTGCTTTCAGGAGGGCGATCCTTTGCTCTTCAGGAAGATTGGCAAGATGCTCCGAATCCCTTGCAAGATTTTGAAGAATTGAAATACAGTTTTCAATTTCTTCGGAAGCGTGCTTCATCTCAAGGTTTTCTTTATTCTGTGTCATCTCGTACATCCTCTGTTGCGTGCGAAGCATAAATTTACGGAGCACTCATGAAGTACACCCTGTTTTCATAGGTGCGGAAATTAAACCCTAGGATGATGCATCATCAGCAAAGATTGGTCGAATAACGCGCAGCTACCCGGACGCCTGCTTTTTGGCAACCCGCGTCGAGCGCTTGGTTAAACGGGCGCTGGGGACCAGCTTGATCTCCAAGCGACAGCCGACTGCCTGAGCATACTTTTTGAGTGTAGTCAGAGACGGGGCATGCTTACCGGCCGCTTCTAGACGTGACACCGCGCTTTTTGTTGTCCCCATCAACGCTGCAACTGCTTCCTGAGTGAGGCCGAACTTGGAACGAGCGGCAAGCATCTCGCGCGTAAGCGTGTACTCTTCCTCCGAGTCCTCATATGCTTTCCTGAATCCCTTCCGTTTTAATGCTTTTTTGAGAAAAGCCTCGTGGTCGTGGACGGCAGGTTTATACTTTACATCAGACATTCTGCACCTCCTTCATTCTTCTCCGGGCAATGCGCAATTCCTGCTCAGGTGTTTCCTGCGTTTTCTTTACAAAAGTGTGAAGTATCATGACGCGTTGACCTACGACAAAACAGTATAAGGCCCGCCCGATGCCTTCACGACCGCGCGGCCGCAACTCGAAAAGACCTCCGCCCATAGCGCGTGAGTGCGGCATTCGTAGATTCGGTCCGAACTCCATCAGTAGTTCCACCAACCGCGCATAATTAGCCAGGATGCCATCAGGCCATTTTTCGATCTCGGCTTTGACGCGAGAGTGAAAATACTCGATGGTGTAGCTCATGAAGGACATGTTAGCAAGTTTGCTAACTTCTGTCAAGGATTTTGTAGGGTATCAGACAATTCCGACGCTATTAAGCAAGAAGGGCTGCTGGCATTTTGGCAAGGCCGAGACTCCGAGCCTTTTTCGCAAGGGGTTTGGCACACCGCTGAGCGACGCGATTATTCCCTTGTTTGCGAAGCGAATGGAGGACCTGTTATTATAGGAACGAATCACGGTAGCAGAGAATTATGCACATGATCATGACAATTTGATAAAAAATGTGACGCAGCCCGCGAAAATTATTGCGGTTAACATTAATGATTATTCCGAATATTAGGAGTAATATATTTAACCTGACAACGATACGTTTGGATTCCGATTGGAGATTCCCTTATGCCATGTCTGATTGATCCTTTGCAATATTTATAACCGGTTTCCTATTCCCCTGTCCCTTTGATAATGTTATAATCCCTCGATGAAATTCATCGCAGACCTCCACGTGCATTCAAAATATTCCCGCGCTACGAGCAAGGACATGTGCCCCGAAGGCATCTGGAAATGGGCCCAGCTCAAGGGCATCAACGTTATCGGCACTGGCGACTTCACCCATCCCCAGTGGACCAAAGAGTTGAAGGAGAAGCTTGCGCCTGCAGGAAACGGGTTGTTCAGGCTCAAGAAAAAGTACAGGACAGACGACGTTCCCGAGTCGTGCAAAGCGGATGTTTCCTTTATTCTCTCGGCGGAGATCAGTTGCATCTACAGCAAGAACGGCAAGACCCGAAAAGTACACTCCGTCATTCTCGCGCCTGATTTCGCGGCTGCCGCGCGCCTGAATCGTGCCCTGGCAAAGATCGGGAACCTGAAATCGGACGGCAGGCCGATCCTGGGACTCGATGCGAAGAAGCTTCTTCAAATTACGCTCGATGCCTCGCCCGATGCGCTGCTCATTCCTGCCCATGCCTGGACGCCGCACTTCTCTGTCCTCGGCGCGGCCTCGGGTTTCGATTCCCTTCTGGAATGCTATGAAGAACTGACGCCGCATATCTATGCCATCGAGACCGGGCTCTCATCAGACCCGCTCATGAATTGGCGTCTCTCTATGCTTGATAAGATCACACTCGTTTCCAATTCCGACGCGCACTCGGCGGCAAAGATCGGACGCGAGGCGAACATCTTCAATACTGATATTTCGTACAGCGCGATGATCAATGCCATCAAAACGCGGAAGGGTTTCATGGGAACCATCGAGTTCTTTCCCGAGCAGGGGAAGTATCATTACGACGGCCACCGGAATTGCGGGGTGAGCCTTACCCCGCAAGAAACGATACGCAATAACTATCTTTGCCCGGCATGCGGCAGGAAGGTGACCGTCGGTGTGATGCACCGGGTGGAGAAACTTGCGGACCGGAAGGAAGGCTTTATGCCTGCGAATGCGCCGTCCTTTGTCTCCATCATCCCTTTGCCCGAGATCATTGCGGAAGGCCTGGAGTGCGGCGTGAACACCAAGAAGGTGCGAGAACAATATTTTCTCTTGCTCGAAAGGCTCGGCAATGAATTTAAGATCCTGATGGATGTCCCGCTCGATGCTATCGGGGCGGCAGGCACACCTCTCCTCCGGGAGGCCATTTCGCGCATGCGTACGCGAAATGTCCATATCACGCCTGGATATGACGGTGAATTCGGGAAGGTAGGAATATTCGAGAACGCGGAGAGAAAAGCGATAACGAGGCGGAGGAAACTGGTGTGAGCAGGCAGTTCTCATTGACCGCGGGACGATTGTAAGACCGTCAATGGTCGATCAATACCATAAAACAGTACATGAGGTGCTTATGGCAAAGAAAATGGTTGTCGCAGTGATGCTCGGTGTTGCTTTTATCGGCGCCCTTTACGCCGTGATTTCCTTTTTAAAACAGAACGAGTCGGTTACGTTTGATTCCCGTTACACCTGGCATGCTGAACATGACGCCGACAGCGGCGCGAACATGCTGGTCCGCGGCAGGAAAATACAGGACATCAAAAAGGACATCAACAAATTGATCATGGCCTTGAACAAGTCTGTTGAGGAATCCGAGACCATTCGTCCTCGGTCGGACGGCTTGAAATATGAATTTCCAAAGATAACACTCCAAAAGATAGATCTGCGGACCGCGCATATCGAGATCGCGAACGATCAATATTTGACGCAACGGATGGGATCATCGGGCGCCCAGGATTATCTTGCTGAGGTGACCTTCACACTCACCGAAGATCCGGACATCAAAGCGGTCAATTTTATATTTGAAGCGGGCGAACACGCCATGCCTGGTATTTACAGCCGGGAGAGCTTTACGAATTATAATATCATGGCCGAGGGGGGACGTAACCGGTGATGCTCTGAAGGGGAGGAGAGGAACTTCCGGTTTCTCCGTATGCGAATTGCAGGAAGCCTGCCCGCAAAAAAATAAAAGGCGGTGAAATATCCACCGCCTCTAAAAGGACCCATCGCTCAAGAACCGGCTTAGATCGCCTTTTCTTTAAAGCATTTATCGCAGAGCCACATCATGCCGCGAACCTTGCCGCTCGAGGTCATCATCTTTGCCGCCTGCATGGGCTTTCCGCAGCACTGGGGCACGTTGAGGTTCACAATAGCCTTCTTGGTTGCTGCCTTTGCGGTCTTGCTCATTTCTGCCATGGAACATTCACCTCCGGTTTAATATCACGTAAGCCCGTGCATTTTAACCATAAATGAAAAAAAGTCAAGGAAATAGTGCGGATTTGAGTGAAAATTTTGCAGTTGTATCGGCAGCCTCTCCGAAAAAGCGGCAACGGCCGATATGCCATTATTCTCAGCATGTATCTTTGCACATCGGTGTCCCAAGCGGCGCTCTCTGTATCATACAGTATGTGTGTGATTCATCTTGCAATCGATGAGACATTTTGCGTAGAATAGCCAAGAAGAGTTCCTTGTTCCAACAGGGTTTTAAAAATAATCAATGGAGCTTGTATGACGAACGAACAGTGGCTTACTATCTTCAAAGATATCGGTAAAAAAATGCGCCGCGGGCTGTCTGAAATTCTGCTGAAAGAAGGCGGCAAGGTGCCCCTGGGAAAAGGCGCGGGGGGGGACAAGACCTTTCCCGTCGACAAGTGGGCCGAGGACATCATCATCACCGCGCTTGAGAAGGCGCACCGGGAAGGCGAGGCCTTCACCCTCATCTCCGAGGAACTCGGCATTAGAAAATTCGGCGATGACAAGAAAATCGTACTCGTGGACCCTATCGACGGCAGCAGCAATGCGAAGAGCGGCATCCCGTTCTTCTCCACCTCGCTGGCGCTTCTGAACGGCGACACGCTGTCCACCTTGGCCGCGGCGTATGTCATCAACCTCGCCGTGGGCGATGAGTTCTGGGCCGTGCGCGGAGGCGGAGCGTACAAGAACGGGGCGCGTATCAGGACCTCGGCGACCGAGGGACCCACCATCGTCGCCTACGAGGCCCCCTCACCGAGGAACGACCTGCCGCGGCTCATGCCGCTCCTCGGCCTGGCGAGACGCACGAGGTGCTTCGGGTCGACGGCCCTCGACCTCGCTTATCTTGCGTCAGGCTCGCTCAGTGTGTTCGCGACGGCCACGGCATCGCGGTCTTTTGATTACGCGGCCGGAATGCTGATCGTCGAGGAAGCCGACGGGGTGATCACCGATCTTGGGGGCGATCTGCTCGACCATATCGTCGTCGGTCTGGAGCGGACCGTGCCTCTGCTCGCGAGCGCGAATGAAAAACTGCACGTGACGGTTTTGAACGCACTTTCGCGGACGAGGTAAAAAATCCCGCAGTATTGACATACTATCCTTTTTATGTAATTATGGTGGCATGGCATTAGTCAATCACACCTCGAAGGAAATCAATGCGAAGATCGTCTACTACGGGCCCGGCTTGTGCGGGAAGACGACGAACATCCATCTTATCTATCACCGTATCGCCCCGGGACAGCGGGGCAAACTCATATCGCTCGCGACCGAGACGGACCGGACGCTGTTCTTCGATTTTCTCCCGATCGAACTCGGCACGATCAAGAACTACAAGGTGCGGTTCCACCTCTACACCGTGCCCGGTCAGGTGTTCTACAACGCCACCCGCAAGCTCGTTCTCAAGGGCGCGGACGGTGTGATCTTTGTCGCCGACTCGCAGCGCGCCATGCTGGACGCGAACCTCGAGAGCATGTCGAACCTCCGCGACAACTTGGCGGAGCAGGACGTCAACTTGTCCGAGTTCCCCATGGTGATCCAGTACAACAAACGTGACCTGCCGGACATCCTCGCTGTCAAGGAACTGGAGGCGGCGGTAAACCCGCGCAAGGTCCCTTCCTTCGAGGCGATCGCCATGACCGGCGAGGGTGTGCTGAAGACCTTTACCGCCATATCCAAACTCGTGCTCCAGGACATGCAGAAGTATCCCCAACGCCATAACTTCACGCTGAGCGACATCATCGGTAAGGCGGAAAAAAGTCCGCCGCCGTCGAAGGGCCTCATGGAGAACGCTCGCCCGGCGGAGCCCTCGATGCCCGGCGCGCCCATGGCCGCAGCCAGGCCGGAGATGGCGGCCCTCGAACAGGCCGTGGACGCGGGGATGAAGGTGAACCTCGGGAAACCGTTCATGGAAGACGGACAGATCATCCTTCCGTTCGATATCGCGACCGGCAGCCAGGATGACCAGTTCCAGCTCCGCATGACGGTCGATATGGACGCACCGATGTCGAAGCGGTTTAAGATCGTTGTAAAGAATTTCAAAAAAAGGTCCGTTGACGCTGAAGACCCGTATTGATTCCGGTCACTCCCAAACAAAAGCAGAGAGAGGCAATGCCCGTCAAGGTCAATGCCCCCTTGATCCCGGTTTCCGAGGTACCTCGTGTCGAAGGTGACGGCTCTTATAACTGCAGCGGGCATGGGCAGGCGGATGGGCAAGGCAGTGGCAAAGCAGTTCCTGCCTCTTGGCGACAAGCCTCTGCTCGCCCACACGCTTCTCGTATTCCAGCGCTCCGCGGAAATTGACGAGATCATTCCGATCCTTTCTCAGGAGGACATTGAGAACTGCCTCCGCAATGTCATCGAGCGGTATCATATCTCAAAGGTAAAGACCCTGGTCGTGGGCGGCAAGGAGCGACAGGATTCCGTTGCGAACGGCCTGCAGAAGCTCGAGAAGGATACGTCGGTTGTTCTCGTGCACGACGGGGTCCGGCCTTTCGTGACGACAGAGATGATCAAAGAGACTGTCGACCTTGCGAAAAAAGGCGAGTGCGTGGTCGTGGGCGTTCCCATCAAGGACACCATCAAAGAAGTGGACGAAGCAGGGATCATACGCCACACCCTTGAGCGAAGCAGGCTCTGGGCCATTCAGACGCCCCAGGTATTTCCCCTCAACATACTCAAACGCGCTTACGAGGAATCATACAAACATAAGGTATATGGCACCGATGAGGCCACGCTCGTAGAGCGGGCGGGCGGCAAGGTGCGCGTGATCATGGGAAGCTACGAAAACATCAAAATCACCACGCCCGAAGATCTCGTCCTGGCGGAAGAGATCCTCAGGAGAAGGTGACATGAGAATAGGCATGGGTTACGATGTTCACCGCCTCATCAAGGGCAGAAAGCTCATGCTTGGCGGCGTGGATATCCCTTATGAGCTGGGCCTGCTCGGCCACTCCGACGCGGACGTGCTGCTCCACGCGGTCTGCGATGCGCTCCTGGGCGCGGCGGGACTCGGGGACATCGGAAGGCACTTTCCCGATACGGCGCCGGAATACAGGGGCGTCTCGAGCCTCACACTGCTTGCAGACGTGCAGCGCCTGCTCGCTGAGGGCGGATTCCGCGTGAACAACATCGACGCCACTATCGTGGCGGAGAGGCCGAAGATGGCGCCGCATATTATGGCGATGGTCGCGAACATCGCGTCGACGGTAAAGGTTGATCGGTCCGCGGTGAATGTCAAAGCCACTTCGACAGAAGGGCTTGGTTTCGCCGGCAGGGGCGAGGGGATAGCGGCATACGCTGTTACGACGATTTGGAAAGAGGTGTAACCATGCGCTCCGGTGTCATCATGGCGATGCTCCTCATGGCTGTCGTTGCAACGGTTTTCGCACAGACAGACCAGCAGCCGCAGGTCGAGGACAGGGAACTCAAAAAAAGCTATCTCTACCAGTGGACCGATGACAAGGGCGTCGCGCACATTACGGACGAACTGGGAAAGGTCCCGAAAAAGTTCCGCGACAAGGCCCAAACGTTAGAGTCTCAGAAAAGAGACGAACCTGATCAGGTGCAGCCGAAGCCCGCCGTCCCCTCAAGTCATGCCGATGAAGAAGACATTGAAGCGGACAAAAAAGCCGAGTGGAAACTGCGCATGAAAAACGAGAAGAAGCGGCTTGCTGATGCGGAAAAAAGATACCGCGATCTCGACCAACGGCGCACAGCATTGCTGGAGAGCTGGGGCGTAGCGGCCTATGCACCGCCCGAGGTCAGGATCGAGGCGGAGCGTATCGCAGAGGAAATGAAGAGTGTGAAGCGAGAGATTGATGACGCACGGAACAGGATAGAGGTCATTATCCCCGATGAGGCGCACAAGGCGGAAGTGCCTCCCGGGTGGCTGAGGGAGTGAAAAAGGCCGCGTGAAGTGAGAATAAGAAGTGAGAAGTGAGAAGAATACCTCTTATCTTTGACGTTTTACATGAAAAAAAATGATGGAGACGTTCCGTAAAATAAAGAAGGATTTCGATGCTGCGCTCTCGATGGACCCCGCGGCAACGAGCAGACTTGAGGTCGCCCTCACCTACGCGGGTTTTCACGCGCTACTCTTCTATCGCTTTGCCCACTGGCTTTGGAAGAAGCGTATCCCGTTTATCCCGCGCGCCCTTTCTCAGGTTGCCCGGTTTATCACCGGTATCGAGATACATCCCGGTGTGACTATCGGTTCCGGTTTATTCATCGACCACGGCATGGGTGTGGTGATCGGCGAGACCACGGAGATCGGCGACAACGTCACACTCTTCCAGGGTGTGACCCTCGGAGGGACCGGCAAGCAGCGGGGCAAGCGCCATCCGACCATCGGGAGCCACGTAGTCGTGGGCGCCGGGGCCAAGGTGCTGGGACCCATCACGATCGGCGATTATGTGAAGATCGGTGCGAACTCAGTGGTGCTCCAGGATGTACCCGACCACTCGACAGTGGTCGGCATTCCGGGAAGAATAGTCAGGATAAAAGACGAGCGGGTAGCGGATGAGGCGCTTATGGATCATATCCATATTCCCGATCCTATCGCCGACCGCTTCATTGAGCTGCAGCTTCAGATTGATGCGTTGAAAAAGGAATTGGAAGATAGTGTGAAGAAAGAAAAGGGACGCTGATGATCCGTACTACAGCTGAGGACGGAATTTCTGTTGTTCACCGAGTATCCCGCATCGCGGATCATTCCTCGATGATTTTATAACTGTGCGTGATCGTTCCTGCTTTGGCCAGCGTCGCTCCCACAGAGCAATACTTTTCCAGAGAGAGCGAGATAGCGCGTTCGACAGCTACTTTCTCCACGCCTTTGCCCTTCACCACATATTCGATATGGACCTCTTTGTAAATTTTCGGTGCAGATTCCGCTTTTTCACCCCTCACGTTTATTTCAAGACCCGTTATTGGTTGCCGTTTTTTTCGGAGTATGGATATTACATCCATACCTGAGCAGCCTCCGAAGCCCACGAGTAGCAGCTCCATGGGGCGAAATCCGGTATTGTGACCACCAGACACATCATCGGCATCCATGAGCAGGGTATGCCCTGATGTGGCCGTGCCCGAAAAATGCATATTGTTCACGAGCGTTACTTTTGCCTTAACTGTTTCAGCCATATTCTCTTCTCCATAAGTATAGATAGGATAGGACGAAATAAAATTCATGGTAACAGATGCTTGAACGAGTGTCAATACCGGATGGTCCGGGTGTCTCATATCCAAATAGTAGGGATGCAGTGAACACGTCAAATAGTACCCTATATTTTTAAAAAGAAATATCAACGTGTTAACAGTAAATTGCACGGCAGGTATGGTCGTAACACGAGAACTCACCAGTATATTAGAACCGGGTTGATCGATTACCATCTGACCTAATATTCGGATTATTAAAATGGTTATTTTTTTGATTTTAATCATAATGCTGGCAGACAACTTGCTTTCTTTGATGATATCATTTGGCAATTTCTCGCTACAGTTCATAACTGGTTGTATTTATGGACAGTTTTTTATATTAGAAACTGTGCAGATTATATATTATTATGATTCAATTAGTTTATTTTATTTGACTAAAACGAGAAGTACACATACAATCTCTTGTCTTAGCGTAAATAGACATCGCCATCACTCATGAGAGACAAGCGCATTGACGAACTTACCTACCTAATTATTATCAACACCATTTCTTTTGATGATTTTCTTTAGAAAGGGGGACAGTACATATAACTTAATTAATTAGCCGCATCCTTTTTTATGTATGTGGCAGCGGGTTATGGATTACGTTAAGCGCTTTTTGTATCTTTAAGGAAGTACGATGCCAGTCAGATAAATTTTTTCAGAATCTACCAAGTTTAGCCAGATAATTCTATAAGGAGGATTTCCTAAATGAGTAAGACACCGATGCTTGACGAACTGGAAAAAGGCGCATGGCCGAGTTTCGTAAAAGAAATCAAGAAGGCCGCAAAAAAAAGCAATACTGCGCAAGATCTGCTCAATATCCTTGAGAGATCGTACAGAGACAAAGTTACCCATTGGAAGCACGGCGGCATCGTGGGTGTGCTTGGTTACGGTGGCGGAGTTATCGGCCGTTACTGTGACCTCCCGGAAGAATACCCGGGCGTAGCTCACTTCCACACCGTTCGTATCAACCAGCCCGCCGGCTTCTACTATACGTCGAGCGCGCTCCGCGATCTTATGGATATCTGGGAGAAATACGGCAGCGGCCTGACGAACATGCACGGATCAACGGGTGACCTCGTCCTCCTCGGCAC
>JBGPIG010000056.1:0-11391 GCA_041484745.1 Nitrospirota bacterium
GACGACTTGACCGACCCGGCGCCGGCAACGGCGTTTGCGCACCTTGACGCCACGACAGTGCTTTCGCGCCAGATCTCGGAACTCGGCATCTACCCGGCCGTGGACCCTCTCGACTCCACATCGCGGATCATGGATCCTCACATTGTGGGAGCGGAACATTACGCTGTTGCTCAGAGAGTGCAGCTCGTTCTGCAGCGGTATAAGGAACTCCAGGACATCATCGCGATCCTCGGTATGGATGAACTTTCGGACGAGGACAAGCTCTCCGTGTCCAGGGCCAGAAAGATCCAGCGTTTCCTGTCGCAGCCTTTCCAGGTGGCTGAGGCCTTTACCGGAACTCCCGGAAAATATGTGCCACTCAAGGAAACGATCAAGGGCTTTAAGGAAGTTGTCGACGGAAAGATGGATGATATCCCCGAGCAGGCGTTCTACATGGTCGGCCCAATCGAGGAAGTGTTCGAGAAGGCTGAGAAGCTCGGCTACAAGCGTTAAAATCCGAAAAGCCTTCACCACGAAGAACACCGAGTCACGAAGTAGTTCTTCTAGAACATGCCGTTCTTAGTGTCTTCGTGCCCTTCGTGGTAGAGGTAGTTGATAACGAAATTGAGTACCGAGGATTGGAAAAAGACAATGGTCGCTGAAAAAGGAAAAATGCTCCTCGAAATCGTTGCGCCGAGCCGTCAGGTGGTCCGCTCGGAGCGCGTGGACGAAGTGATCGCTCCTGGTAGTGAAGGCGAATTCGGCGTGCTGCCGGGTCATACGCCTTTTCTTACCACGCTCAAAGTGGGAATGCTCTCCTATCGTGAAGGCACTGTGTGGCATCACCTCGCCGTTGATTGGGGTTATGCCGAGGTAGGGTCGAGCCGGGTCATCATCCTTGCAGAGGGCGCGGACCGGGCAGCGGACATAGACCTCACTGAAGAACGGATCGTAAAAGAGCGTGCGGAGAAGGCCCTGAGCGAAAAGCTTGAACAAAAGGATTATGAAAAGGCACGCATCGACCTCATGCGGGCAATGATCAGGATCCAGGTAGCTGAGCAGCACGGGCAGAAATAAAGCATACCTGTTATTGGAGCCAATATCAAAAGGCAGTCCTTCGGGTCTGCCTTTCGTTTTTTTGCCGGAGGGAAGGGACAGCGGTGTCCGATCGGGAGTTTTCATGCACGGGGAAATTTCTTGACAGCCCTATCTCTTTAACTTATAATGGTTCCAAACAATATGCAGACGAAGTATGATCAGGAAAAAGGGGCCGGTACGCTGTTCAAGCGCACTCCCCAGCGGCTTGCGATCCTCGACTATCTGGAGGGCAACACCTCCCACCCCTCGGCGGTAACCATCTACCGTGCTGTATCGAAAAAGTATCAGTCCATGTCATTTGCGACCGTGTATAATACATTGCATGCACTCACGCAGGCTGGAGCGCTTCGAGAGCTCACCATCGATCCTGAGCGAAAGCGCTACGACCCGAACACCAGCCCGCACAACCATCTTATCTGTGTTTTCTGCAGCAAGATTGTCGACATCCCCGAGGGGATAGCCGTTGACCTGCCGCCAGACTTGAAAGTGGACTTTATCCTTCTCGGTAGCCATATCGAGTTTTACGGCCACTGCACCGGATGCACGAAGAAGCGCAAGGCATCCTGAGTCCTTTCTGTAAGCGATACCTATCCAACACTGACATGATATCATGATGAGGAGGTCTTCATGGGTGCTGTAGAGATCAAGCCCGGCATCTACTGGGTCGGGGCCATTGACTGGGCGGTGCGTGATTTTCACGGGTACATCACGCCGAATGGCACGACCTATAATAATTACCTTATCCTCGACAAGCACATAACGCTTGTGGATACGGTAAAACATGATTTTTGCGAATATATGCTCGAGAATATCAGGGGTCTCGTGGACCCTGCGATGATAGAGAACGTTGTGATCAATCACATTGAGAACGATCATATGACGGGCCTCGACCGGATCATGGCACTGGCCCCGAATGCCGTCATCTATATCACCGAACGCGGGAAGAAAGGCCTCGATCGTTTCTTCGACACCTCGAAATGGCAATTCAAGATCGTCAAAAGCGGACATACGCTCAATACCGGCACGAAGACCATTACCTTCCTTGAGACCCCGATGCTCCACTGGCCTGACTCCATGATGAGTTACGTGAAAGAGGACAAGCTCCTGATCAGCCAGGACGCTTTCGGTCAGCACGTGGCCTCGTCGGCGCGGTTCGACAACGAATATTGCGATCTGTATTCGGAGACAGGTCTCGAGCATGCGGTGCGCGACTACTATGCGAACATCCTCATGCCTTTTGGCGCCCTTATAAAGAACAAGATCGCCGAGATCCGGAAGCTGGGCCTCGAGATCGACATGATCGCGCCGGACCACGGCATCATATGGCGAAAGGACCCCGGCAAGATCCTCCAGATGTATCTCGATATGGCGAATGACAAGGCCGACCTTCGGGTCGTGATCGTCTATGATACCATGTGGCACAGCACCGAGCATATGACGATCCCCCTCATGGAGGGGATCAAGGCCGCTGGTGTCGACGTGGATGTGATAAAGCTCAGGGCCACCCCGATGAGCAGGGCGATCAAAAGAATCTGGGAGTCACGGGCCATGCTCGTGGGCACGCCGACGCTCAACAACATCATGTTTCCGAGCGTGGCCGAGTTCCTGCAGCACCTTCGGGGACTGCGTCCCAAGAACAGGCTTGCCGGCGCATTCGGCAGCTTTGGCTGGGGCGGCGGCGCTGTCAAAGAGGCATACGAGAACTTCAAAAAAATGGGGCTGGATGTGGTCGAGCCCGGGATAGAGGTCCTCTATCGACCGGGACCGGAGGATGAAAAAAAATGCTTCGAGTTCGGGAAGCAGTTTGCCGAGAAGACAAAAGAATACCACAAGAAGTTTGAGGGAGACCCGTCGGGCCAGTGCAAGCCATAACGGGCCAAACAACAACGAATAACCAGGCGCCGGATCTCAAACCGCCTTGCATATTGTTTATTGAAATTTATTGGGGATTTGTTATTTGAGATTTGGGAAATTTTTTATTTGCGGAGGCCATCATGTGGAGATGCACGGTATGCGGCTATATTTATGATGACGCGAAAGAGGGAACGAAGTTTGAAGATCTTCCTGACGACTGGAGCTGCCCGGTCTGCAATGCACCGAAGGATGCGTTTGTGAGGATTTGACCCCACGTCAAGAGCAGGAGCGCTCGAAAAAAGGCGGCTATGATTCATGCATGTGCCGCCTTTTTCAATTGACAGGCACCGGCGTCCATTCTATAATTTATCGCTCAGAGATCGTTTCCCCAATGAAACAGAAAGGCCCCATGCCCGGAAAAAATAATCGGAGCGTTAGGAACTGGCCCGAGGACGAGCGGCCGCGCGAGCGGTTGATAACGCATGGTCCGTCAACGCTCTCAGAAGCCCAGCTCCTGGCCCTCATCATTCGGAGCGGCAAGGCCGGACGCAGTGCTGTGGACCTGGGGCGCGAACTCCTTGAACGCTTCGGAAGCCTTGCCGGCATTGAACAGGCGGGAATTAAGGAAATCTGTGAAGTGGAGGGCATTGGCCCGGCCAAGGCGGCGGAAATAAAAGCGGCAATTGAGCTCGGAAAGCGGCACCAGAAGCCGAGCCTTGCAGGGGCGTCCTTCTGCTCAAGCCAGGACGTTGCGGCATATTACCGGCCGCGGATGAAGGACATCAAAAAAGAGATCTTCCGCTGCGCCCTGCTCGATACCAAGAACCGGATCATCCGCGAGGAGGTCGTTTCGGTCGGCAGCCTTTCGGCTTCAATCGTACATCCGCGGGACACCTTCAGGGCCGCGGTCCGCGAATCGGCTGCGGCAGTCATCTTTATCCACAATCATCCGAGCGGCGATGTCAAGCCGAGCCAGGAAGATATTTTGCTCACCAAACGGTTGGTCCAGGCGGGCGATATGATCGGCATCCAGGTGCTCGACCATATCATCATCGGCGACGGCGACCACTTCAGCTTCAGGGACAACGGGATGATCGTGCCGCCGTGTAACGGCATGCTTGGTAGGAGCACCTGATCGATCATTATGCAACATACCGGATGCACGGTGAGTAATGCAGGATAATGTAATAATAATAATTGTCGTCGCAACGATTGCAGCACTCCTGCTGTTGATTGCCCTCCTGTTTGTCACCAGTGTTTTCCGGAGAGTCTACAACAAACGGAAATATCGGAAGCTCGACGATTTGAGGGAGATGTTCAACAAAAAGCTCCGTGAGTCGCTTGCATCCGGAGACCTGCTGAGTACGCAGTGTGAGTTCATCGCGATCCCGCAATCGGACACCTGGCAGGCCATCGAAGACGTTCTCCTGAGCCTGATCAGCGAAGAACGACATCAGCATGAGGTGACAAAACTATTCTCCGCGCTCGGATACGTTTCATTCCACGAAAAGCAGCTTGAGAGCAGAAATGTTCAGGTGTGTGCGCTCGGGCTTGATAAACTCGGCAAGATGAAAAGTGAAGCATCGGTTCCGAAACTCATTGCTCTGCTGGACAATGAGGACCCGGAGATCGTTTCCGTCGCAGTACGGTCGCTGAGTAAAATAGGAGGGCAAGCGGCATTGCAGGCTATCGTCGAGCGGATGCCTGCCATGCTGGACCGGTCGATTGTGACACGCAAGGCAATGGGAATGGCGCTCCAGGCCTTTGGCGCCGATGCGATCCCCTATCTGGTCGAGCAAAAGGCGGGACAGGATAATCTCTGGGTCATATCGTGCATACTGGATATTCTTTCCCGATTGCCCACAGACCCGCGATCGGTCCGCCTCGCCGCGGAGTATCTTTCCAGCATGAATGCCGAAGTAAGGAGCAAGGCGCTGAAGGTTCTGGGGCAGGCCGACAATGCCCGCGCGGATAAAAATCTGCCGGTGTTGATCCTTCCCCTGCTCCGAGATCCCATTTGGTTTGTGAGGCTTCAGGCAATCCGGTCCATCAGAGCGCTGGGGCATGAAGGGGCCGCAGAGCCGATCGGAAAACTTATTGGCGACCAAAACTGGCAGGTCCGCAATGAAGCGGCGCAGGCATTGATCGTACTCGGTGCGCAGTCCCTCGACATTTTCCTTGATGTCCTTATGGGTACCGACAAATATGCGAAGGAAAGCATTTGTGAAGAGCTAGAGAAGACAAATTATTCGGGCCGGCTGATCGAAAACCTCAAGGCACGTGATCAGCAGCTGCAGGTAAAATCACGGAAAATCCTGGAGATCATGCATTCCCTCGGCTTTTCAACGCCGCACATTGCGTATCTGGAACAGGAAGGGGACGTAGCGGTGAAAGGGCTCATCCGGACTATGATGAAGACGGGACCAGTTGCATGAAGACAATTCTCGCAGCATTGATCCTTTTTTTCAATTATTTCATCGGGGTTTACTTCGGCATCTTGAATACGATTTACTTAGTTCTCCTCACCGTTGCCCTGTTTGTGATACTCAGGCATCTAGAACGCATCAAATATTCCACGCGCAAAGAATTTCATACTTCCCCGGAGACCCCGCCCGTCACGATTCTTATTCCCATGCATAATGAGGAACGAGTCATTCTCCGGAGCATACGGTCCGCCCTTGCCTCGGAATATCCCTTTTTCGAGGTGATCGTCATCAACGACGGATCGACAGATGGGACGATGCAAAAGGTGATCGACACGTTCCGTCTCAAGAGGATCGATCGCGTCTACCGGATGTTTCTCGCGACGAAACCCGTAAAGGGTTTTTACTATAATCTGGAAACGCCGAATCTCCTCGTGATCGACAAGGAGAACGGCGGCAAGTCCGATGCGCTGAACTGCGGGATAAACATTTCCCGCTCGCCCTATTTCTGCTCAGTCGATGCGGATTCATTGCTTGAAAAGGACGCACTCATCAGGATCATGGTCCCCTTGCTCGAGAGCAACGTTCCGGTGGTCGCGAGCGGCGGGGTCGTGCGCATCATCAACGGTCTCCGGCTCTCGGATGACGGAATCACGATCCAGGAGATCAATCTCCCTGATAAGACGCTCCTTCTGTTCCAGATCGTGGAGTACCTCAGGGGATTTCTCTTCGGCAGGGTGGGATGGGACTCTCTGCGCGCGTTGCTTATCCTGTCCGGGACCTTTTCACTCTTTCAAAAAGCTACGGTAGTGGAGGCAGGGGGATTCAAGGTGGGGAACGTATCGGAAGACATGGAAATGATCGTCCGGATCCACCGCCACATGCTGAAAAAGGGGAAACCGTATCGGATACGGTTTGTATCCGATCCCATCTGCTGGACCGAGGCGCCGGACAACATTAAAATGCTCGGCAGGCAGCGGAGGCGGTGGCACCTCGGCCTGATCCAGAGTATCTTTCAAAACAAAGAGATGATGTTTAATCCTCAATTCGGCAGGATCGGCATGGTGGTGGTGCCCTACTATATTCTTTTCGAAATCCTGGGCCCGGTGATAGAAGTTCTGGGCTATCTCTTCGTCATCATTTCCTACGCCATCGGGATCCTGAGTGTTGATTTCCTCATACTGTTCTTAATCCTGGCGATATTTTACGGGGTGTTTCTTTCGACCGCCAGCATCTTTCTCGAAGAATTGACCTTCAGGCGGTATCCGAAGTGGGGTCATCTGTTCAAACTTCTCCTCTATGGAGTTCTCGAAAACTTCGGATACCGGCAGCTCAACTCTGTCTGGAGGTTCCAGGCCCTCATCCAATTCCTGTGCGGCATAAAAAAGTGGGAGCATGTCCACAAAAAAGGGACCGAAGCCCACACAAAGGTTGCCACGAATGAATAAGATGATGCCCCGTTTCCCGGCCACAGCGCAAGATACAGGACAGCGCAGGGTAATGGGTCTTACAAAAAAGCAGCACAAGAGTAAAGCGCTATCCACTGCCGCCCCGGCGGAAGCAGCGCAGAATAAAAGCATGTTAAAAGAGGAAGGGTTGATGGAATGATGATCTTTCTTGTATTGAGCCTTATCGCCGCGATGGCTGATGGCGACACAGCCATGACAAGGGGGGATTATGCCACCGCCGCTGAGTACTATCGCGCGGAGGTTAAAACGCATCCCCAATCGTATGAGGCAAAGTTCAAACTGGCGAGGGCCCTCTCTTATTCGAATCACCGTGATGAAGCAATTCAGCTTTATACGGAATTGCTGGCAACGAGACCGAATAATTCCGATCTGCTTCTCGCGCGAGGACGGACCTATACGTGGGTGGACCGCTGGAAGGAAGCCGAGGCGGACATTACCGCGGTAACGACGCGGTCGCCGGACTACGGCGACGCCTGGTCTGCCCTCGGGGATGTATATCTCTGGAGCGATCGGCCCGGCAAGGCCGTGGAAGCATATGGGAAATGGATAGTGGCGGAGCCCGCTAATACCCGTGCGTACATCGCCCGAGCGAAGGCGCATCGGTCGGCGAACGAGCTCGAAGCAGCCCGCGCCGATTTTGAAGCGGCCCGAGCACACGGCGCGCCTGACCCCGAGATTAATGATTATCTTACTTCTCTTCAACGACAGAGACAGGTGCCGGAATCAGAAGCGCCCGACACCTACAAATGGTTTGCGAATCTGTCCTACGGCTACAGCGAATTTTCGCCGATCAACAGCACCTGGCACTATTACAGCGCTTCTGTTCGCCATTACTGGCAACAGGGTTCACTCGCGTTTGAATATCTGGATTCCCTGCGGTTCGGATCCGACGATTATGCTTTGGCGCTCGATGGGTATGTGGACCTCTGGCCGCGCTCGTATGCGAACGTTCGGTATCAGTATTCACCGCATGCCATCCTCTACCCCCAGGATTCCTATCGCGTAGAAATATTTCAGGGAGTAGGAAAGGGATGGGAGCTTTCCGGCAGCTATGACCACATGGATTTCGGGAACAGCAACGTCGATATGTACGGTCTTGGTCTTGGGAAATACACCGGCAACTGGTATTTCCGATGGCGGACCCTCTTTGTTCCATCACCCATTGCGCTGAGCATATCTCATCACGTTCTCGCCCGATATTACTTTGCCGGGAATGGTGATGATTACTTCGAAATGAACGGCGGATTCGGCCAGGGCAGTGAATTCCTTCCAGGAATAACGATCGATAAAACGACGAGAAGCCAATCATATGGAGCGGCATTCCAGAAATATATTAATCCGCGCTGGGGCTTCAAGGTTTCAGCAGGTTACAGCGACGATAATACGTATCCCTTTACTGAGCGAAGTGTCTCGGCCAATATTTTAACCCGGTGGTGATGAGTGTGCTGCAGAGCAGTATGCCTGATGAACGTACCTGAGCCAATTCCGGAATGAAGCTTGACCGGTATCCGGAGAACAATTGCGGTACAGTATGACGGAAACCAGTTCCTGAACAAAAAGGATCCCTATCGTGAACCTTTCGGTCCAGAAGGAACCTGAACACTCATTTTTTGATAAGCTGAAAAACTGCGCTGCTCTGTTCGGTAAATATTTACCGGCACTGCTGCTTGCGTTCGTTGCAATACGGTTCATGGAATTTATATACATTTCCATGACCAATGACCTTCCTCGGGACCTCCGGACCGTTGCGGCGCAGGCACTCCTGTCCGACAGCATTACATTTATCGAGATGCTTCCATTCCTCTTCCTGCCGTTCTTCTTCGTTTACCTGACGACCGGAACGATGAGGCCCCGGTATTGGGCATTTGGCGCCGGGGGATCGATCGTCATAGTTCTGTATGCGCTCTTGGTCAAGTACTTTGCCACGACCCTGGTCCCTCTGGGCTCAGACTTGTTCGGATATTCCCTGAACGATATTGCCGTCACCGTAAAAGGCGGGACAACGCTCGATCCCATCACGCTGGTCCTCATTATCCTTCCCCCGGCGCTGTTTTGGGCCACGCTGGCCTTTGTTTCAACCCGCAAGCCGCTCAAGAGCTTCACTGCATTCATGCTATTAGGTGCAGGCATTATGATGACCTTAACGGTATCAGCCTTGCCTGCCGGTACGGTATTTAAATCGGAGTTGTCCTATAATCTCGCCGTGAATAAAGTGGCTTTTTTCTCGCGGGAATCGTATCTTTATTTTTCACATTCAGCAAAGGGGCCTGTCAAAAACATCGCCCCTAACAAGGGGAAGCGGCCTGATAATGGGATAGGATTCAAGTATGTCAACCCGGAGTATCCTTTTTTAAGAACCGATGAGACCCCTGATGTGCTGGGCCCCTTCTTCAATGTTGATTCCACCAGGCCGCCCAACATTGTTTTTATCCTCGTGGAGGGCCTTGGCAAAGCGTTCAGCGGGCCCAATGCATACCTGGGAAGCTTTACGCCGTTTCTTGATGATTTGTCCGAAAAAAGTTTATACTGGGAGAATTTCCTTGCCTCGCAGGGGAGGACCTTCGCGGCGCTTCCGTCCATCCTGGCCTCGTTACCGTACGCAGAACAGGGTTTTAATGACCTGGGTCAACGCATGCCCAATCAGCTCTCCTTAATGAGCATCCTGAAACACAACGGATATCGCATCAAGTTCTATTATGGCAGCGATCTTAATTTTGACAACGAGCGGATGTTCCTTCAGCGGCAGGGCGTGCACGTAATGGTCGGAATAGATGACTATGAAAAGAAATACGCAAAAAGTCCGGGCACGAGCTGGGGGTATGCCGACCGAGAACTGATGATGAAGTCGATCGAAATGGACACGCATGACTCTCAGCAGCCCTATCTAGCATTCATACAGACCACCAGCATGCATACGTCATATTCTATTCCCGACCAGGAGAGATACCTCAAGCTCTTTGAGGAGCGCATGGACCGTCTTGGTCTTGATGCATCGCACAAGGAACGCCATCGTCCCTACGGCAAGATATATTCCACGATCATGTATACTGATGACGCCCTGCGGTTCTTCTTTGAACAGTACGCGAAACTTCCCGCCTATGGCAACACCCTATTCATCATTACCGGAGATCATCGGCTGCCCGAGATCCCGATGTCCACCAAGATAGACCGGTTCCATGTTCCGCTGATCATATTCTCTCCCTTGCTGAAACGCGCTGCGCATTTCCAGTCGATCTCGTCACACCTGGATATTACGCCTTCCCTGACGGCCTTCCTTAAGAAAAACTACCATATTGATGCTCCCTCCGTCGTAACCTGGGTCGGCTCGGGACTGGACACGGACCCCTCGTTCAGAAATGTCCATAACTATCCTCTCAAGCACACGAAGACCAACCTGATCGATTACATATCCGGGATGTATTTCATCGACCAGGACATATTGTTTTCCATAGGGAAGAGTATGGATCTGGAGCCGATACAGGACGAGGGGAAAAAGAATCAGCTGATTGCGGAATTCAATCAATACAAAATACTGAACGACCGTTTCACCCATGATTTAAAACTGATTCCGGATAGCGTATATGAACAATACCGCCCGTAATGGATGGATAGGCCGCCCTTTCAATCTATGATCACAACGCCTGCAGAAGGACGTAGCTCGGGCAGGGGATGGATAGATGCCCACGTACATATCAGGGACATCCAATGCCTTGATGCGGTAGCTGATGCAGGTATTGCCGCGCTCCGGGATGCGGGAACTCGAGAGGGCGCCGGGCTCGGCAAGGGCATTCCGGGTGAGCGGCGGGGTCCGCCTACGATCGTTTCCGCGGGCCGGGCGCTTTCGAAGAAGGGCGGTTATGGTTCGCCTTTCGGCACTCCGGTCGAGACGAGGGATGAAATAAAGTCGGAGATCGACAGACTCAAAAAGACCGGTGCCGGTATAATAAAAATCGTGGCCTCGGGCATCGTTAGCCTGCGCCGTCCCGGCAGTATTACAACAGGAGGCTTTACTGCCGAAGAAATTGAGTATATAGTCGGTGAAGCCGCCCGGCTGGGACTCGCGGTCATGGCGCATGCAAACGGAGAAAGCGCCGTCATTTCCGCGGCAAGGGCGGGCGTCCGTTCGATCGAGCATGGATTTTTCATGACACAGAAATCGCTCGAAGCCATGGCAAAAGCGGGGACGTTCTGGATCGCGACCGCAGGGGCGCTGGCCCGTGCTTCCGATTCCGGCGCGGTTTCAGCCGAGGCAAAGGCGTATATCGGCGGCCTCATACGAACCCACCTTGAGATGCTGGGTCGCGCGCACTCCATGGGCGTTCCCCTGGCAGTCGGCACCGATTGCGTTCTGCCTGATCCAGGTTACAAGGAAATCTATGATGAGGAACTGTCTTACTTTGAGGAAGCGGGTATTTCACGGGTTGATGTGATGAAGATCGCGTGCGAAGGCGGGGCAAAGCTGCTGGGAATTTAAATAAGGGCACCGGGTCCGGGGACCAGGGTTCAGGCAAGCACAAAGCATAATCGATGTTTTGTTTACCGTGAGCCCTGTACCCTGGCTACTGGAC
>JBGPIG010000057.1:0-11323 GCA_041484745.1 Nitrospirota bacterium
CGCTGTCGAGAGCGGCAAGTCAGGCTCGTATCTGTCTGCCGAGGAGAAGGGCCGCGGCTATGTCCTCGCCTGCCATTCCCAGGTCAAGAGCGATTGCATCGTCGAGATCCCCCAGGAGTCGCGCATGCAGGCGAAGCATAAGATCGCCACCGGCGCAAAGACCGACGAGTTGCTCGCGCTCATGCGCAAGGCCGGCGGGTGCCTGGAGTCGCGCATCAGCCGCATCTATCTCGAAATCGACCCGCCCACCATCGACGACAACATCGCCGACTATGAGCGGCTCAGGCGTGCCGTGGACAAAGCGGGCTTTGACGCCACGCACCTCCACATGAGCTACATGATGCTCGCCAAGCTCGCCCATGTGCTGCGCGAGGGCAGCTGGAAGGTAACGGTTTCCCTGTTCAACGTCACGGCGGTGCTCGAAGTGCTCGATATCTTCCCGGGCGACGCCACGAAAACACGCTACGGCGCCGCCGTGGACATCGGCACCACCACCGTGGTCGTTTACCTCGTGGACCTGTCGAACGGCCACATCATCGGCACGGCGTCGACCTACAACAGCCAGGTGAAGTGCGGCGACGACGTGATCACGCGCATCGTCTATGCAACGGAGCGGAATGGGCTCAAGGAGCTCCAGGACCTCGCCGTGGGCAATATCAACGGCATGCTGGCGGACCTGGCCGAGAAGAACAACATCTCCCCGGGCGTGATCGACTACATGGTCGTGGCCGGCAACACCACCATGATGCACCTCTTCTACGGCATCGACCCCCAACATATCCGCGAGGAGCCCTATATTCCTACGGCCACCTTCTTTCCGATCATCCGCGGCAAGAGCGTCGGGTTCCAGTTCGACCCCCAGACCATCATCTATTCCATGCCGAACGTTGCAAGCTACGTGGGCGGCGACATCACCTCGGGCATCATGGTCTCACAGATCCACAAGCGGGACAAGGTTTCGCTCTTTATCGACATCGGCACCAACGGCGAGATCGTGCTCGGCAACAAGGAGTGGCTGGTGACCGCGGCTTGCTCGGCAGGCCCGGCCTTCGAGGGCAGCGGCATCAAGTTCGGCATGCGCGCCATGGAAGGTGCCATCGAAGAAGTGGAGATCGACCCGAAAACCTACGAGGTGAACTTTCGGGTAATCGGCGACGTGAAGCCCATCGGTGTCTGCGGTTCGGGCATGATCGATGCCCTGGCGGAGATGTATCTGTCGGGCGTGATCGACCAGAAGGGAAAGATCCGGGAGGAAATCGGGTCCAAGCGCATCCGGCGGGGTGAGAGCGGCCTTGAATACGTGCTGGCCTGGCGAGTCGAGAGCGCCATCAACAAGGAGATTGTGCTGACGGAGGTGGACCTGGACAACCTGATCCGCGCCAAGGGGGCCATCTACGCGGGCTTTGCCACGCTCCTTGCCCATATGGGCATGGGCTTCAACGACATTGAAAAAATGTACATCGCAGGCGGGTTCGGGCGTTACATCGACGTCGAGCGCGCCATCACCATCGGCATGCTGCCGGATCTGCCGGTGGAAAAGTTCCAGTTCCTCGGCAATACCTCCATTATCGGCGCCTACTTTGCTCTTCTCTGTGACCGCTTGCGGCACGAGGCAGAGGAGATTGCGAAAAAGATGACCTACGTGGAGCTCTCGGTCTCACGGAGCTTCATGGACGAGTACATGTCTGCGCTGTTCCTGCCGCACACAAACTTGAACGCCTTTCCGACGGTGAAGAGGCAACTGGAGGAGCGGAAAAAAACATAGGGGTCTGACGAGGCCGGGCTGCTGCGCAGCCAGGTTCACTGTTTTTTTATTCGAAACGAGTAACAGATAACTGCCATTTTGCCTACCTGGTATCCATCACAGATGAGAACAAGACATCTCCGGGGCAATATCAGATCAGAGTAATTTCCTGCGGTTTTTTCTGGATCTTCTATTTATTGCCTGTCTTTGCTCCGGACCCTTGTAGTGTGGATCATTGATTTTTCGTCGGTCCTCATCTGATCTTCGATTATTCCCTGACCTGCCTTCTTTGTGCCCCATGAGCCATCCTCCGTCACCCGGATAGAGAATTCCGCCGATTCATCAGACCTATCAAGATGATTTCTCAAAGTACTATTCGCTTTTCACGAGAATCCCGGTCCGAAGATGATAAAAAGGGAGTATTTGTCTCTTGAACGCCGTGAAATCGCCGTGTTGCCGAATTCTGTGATGTGAGCAACGCAGTGCCGGTCTCTGACCGTTCCAGCGCCGACTTCACAACGCGGTAAAGTTCTTTCATCCTGACCGGTTTATTAAGATGCTCGAATATGCCAAGGCCAAGTAATTTTAAATAGATTTCCACAGAACAATATTCAGTAAGCATGATTACGGGCACCGACGGCAGGACCTGTCTGAGCACCATGAGAAATTCAACACCATTCATTCCGGGCATCGGGTAATCCGTAATCACGAGGTCAATGTGAATTCCTTCTCGTATAACGGACAGAGCGGACTCGGCATCGGGTCTCGGAACAACCGTATACCCAAGCGTGCTCGAAATTTCTCTCAGGACCCCTAAGATGGGGAACTCATCATCTACTAAAAGAATTGTCCTCATGTTCCTCCTCTTCGTGAAGGGTCATTTCAAAAAAAAGGCCCCTGTTCAGCTTTATTGGTCGCTGAAAAAGGGCCTTGTGGTTTCAACCTTCCCTGATATCCGCCTCATCGCTTTTCCTTCATGAGTAAAGCGTGCTGTAACGACAATCAGGATATGATCTACATCCTCTATCGAATCAATGGGTTCTTTTATACACCTTTCCTTCTTGACCGGATACTGTTAGATCTGAGCGTTTGCTAAACCCTATCATGAACACTTCGGCAATAACTGCAAACCAAGCAAGAACCGTGGAGAACCTAACAATAAGAAAAGCTTGATTTGCGGAACGTGTGGCTATTGGTATCATAAAATTATATTCAATGCAACAAAAAAGTGAACAAAATGAAATTTTTTTGTTCACTCTCTGAGGGCATAGCGGAAAATTTCAGCACGTATACCGCAGGGACACTTAACCCGAGGTTTTCCTGATAAACGTTCTGATCCCCTCCCGGAACCTCATCGGCTCGATACCGAAGGCGTCGCGAATGTCGCGCATGCTGCAGACGTTGTCCTCCTGCAGCATGATAAGCTGGTCTCTGGTCACGGGCGGTTTGGACAGCACGGTCTCCAGCAGCACGGCCGCGGTTTTCAAAAAAAAGAGCGGCATATGAACGATTGAGCGTTTCACGTCCATCGCCTCCGCGATCGCAACAGTCACTTCTTCATAGGTCAGCTGTTCCGGCCCGCCGATCTCGTAGCTCTTGTTAAAAAAACGCTCGCTCGTTACGGCCCTCAGGATGCATGTCACGACATCGTCGATGAAGAGGGGCTGGACTTTGGATTTGCCGGAGCCGATCACCGGTAAAACAGGAGCAAGCCTGATCAGGTCTACGAGCCGGACCGTGAATTGGTCACCGGGGCCGTAGATGAGCGACGGCCGCAGGATGGTGTAGGGAATTCCGCTCGTGCGAACAAATTCCTCAGCTTCCCACTTGGTCCGGTGATATGCGGTCGCTGCTTCCGGGCGGGCGCCCAGGGCGCTCTGATACAAGAAGTGGCGCACACCCGCTTTCTGTGCAGCATCAAGCAGGTTCCGCGTCCCTGCCACGTGCACGCCCTGAAACGTCGCTCCCGGCGCCTCCTGGATGATGCCCACGAGATGGACCACGCGCTCCACGCCGGCTGCGGCATTCCCGAGCGAAGCCGCATCTGATACGTCGCCTGCCACGACCTCTACGCCCAGGTCCTTGAGCGGCCGGGCCTTGACCGGGTTTCTGACGAGGGCGCGTACCGGAAGACCATCTTTGCGCATGCGTTGGATGAGATGATTGCCGACAAATCCCGTGCCTCCGGTGATGAGAATCATAGGTACCCCCAAACCTGAACAGTTTAACCACAGAGGACGCAGAGAACATCCTGAGTTACTGCTGCCGGATTAATGCGTAATCTTCTTTTCTTATTATTAGTTTTATTCAAGAACTTGTATTTCTCCGTGTCCTCTGTGGTGAAAAACTACAACAACGCAGGCATCCAAAGGCCCAGATAGATAAACGTTTCGCCTTTTTCATCCAGACCTTTTGCGATGACGAGCCGCCAGGTGATCGGTAAATAATACGAGAAATACATATCGAGCCGCGCTTCGGCGCCTACAGCGCGCTTACTTTCCTTCAGATGGAACCCGTCATCCCAGGCATTTCCCGCCTCTGCAAAGACCGCACCGTGGACCCGGCGGAAGAAGAAAGGCTTATTGGTGAAGCCTTCCTCGATGCCGGCTATAGGAAAGCGGTACTCGAGGCTCGCGAGCGCCGCCTTTTGTCCCCGGAACACATTCACCGGATAGCCGCGGAGATACACCGTCTGCTCGTCAATCGGGATGGTGATGTCCCCGGGATTGTCACCGCCGAGTTGAAACGCGCGCTGCGGAACAACATCGCCGGACGATGTGCCCGCGAATCCCCGCATCAGCAGAACGTGGTGCTGCCGGGGAAGGTCGAGGTACTCATGCCAGTCGGCGGTGTACTTGTTGATCTTAAAATCACTGCCGAGCGATTTGTCCAGCTGTTCATACCCCAGCTCAAAGGTCCTGCCGCCCTCAGGGCTGATCGAGTTGCCGTACTGTTTGGCATTGTTGAAAAGATAACTCGTCCTGGCGGAGACCAGCAGGCCTTCCGCCGGAGCCACGCCGCCGGGCACCAGCCTGGTCAGGGCAGAGATCTCTTTTCGCCGGTATCCGATCGTGATGGAATGCTGGTCCTGTATCGTGAGGAAGGGAAAGACGAGCGAAGCGTCGATCGTTTTCTCCTTCTCGACATAATTTCCGGGCTTGTTCGGGCTGCTCAGCAGACTGCTGTACGTTCCGTCGACGTCCGATGCAGCGAACTGGACGGTCGGGTAAAAACCGCCATACGCATAGTTAACGGTGTACCACGTGCGGTGGGTAGTGGGACTATAGAGCCCTGACAGAAAATAAGCGTGGCGCTCTACCGCATCCTGGCCAAAAGTGAGAAAACCATACAGATCATGACTCTCGTCGCTGTAGCCATACCACGGGAGCCAGAAGCGCGGGACGAGCGTAGGGAGCGGATTGTATGAGCTTGTCTTCGTCTCTACTGCGTTATCCGAATAGGTTACCGTTGGATAGGGGTCAGTAAAGGGCCGGGCGGGTTGCCATGAAGCCGGCTCTAACTTCAGCAGGTGAATGTCGAATCCTTGAGAACTGTAGGATGAGAACACGACCCCTGTGCCGTCAACTGAAGGCGCGGGAGCGAAGGCGCCGCCGAGCACGTTTGTGAGCTGGGAGGTTTTTTTCGTTCCGAACTCGTAGGCATAAAGGTTGAAAATGCCGCTCCGGTCCGAGGCAAAATAGATGATCTTGCCGTCCGGGCTCCAGACAGCGCCGCCGTCAATGGCGCGGTCGTGCATAAGCTCCTCGATCTTGTTGCCCCGGGCGTCGAGGACCCATATGTCCTTGTACCCGCCGGGTTGTCGCACTCCCACCACGATCATCGTCCCGTCCGGGCTGAAGCGAGGCGTCTCGTACTGGTTCACGTTCTCCTCGGTGAGCCAGGTGATTGCCTTTTCCTGCACCGGGTCCTTGAAGTCCTTCGGCAGGGTCAGCAGGCCAAGCCGCGTTTTTGCCAGCCTGTTTGCCACGAAGAGAAGCGTTCCCCCGTCGGGCGACGGGTATGGATCGCGTGCGCGGAGCCCCCGGGTAACGGCAACTTCCTCGTTCCTCTTCAGGTCAAACGAGTAGATGTCGTTATAGAAGTTCGTATTTTTTCGGACATCGAATTTTGTATAATAGAGGCGGCTCCCATCAGGGCTCCAGGCAATGCTCCCACCGGACGATGTGGACGAGGTGGTGTTCTCCACGCACCGATGGTCGTTGGTCCCGTCGGCATTCATGATATATATGCCGGGGAACTCGTCATTGTTCGAGACCGCATAGGCGATACGCTTCCCGTCGGGCGAGATGGCGGGAAAGCTGTTCAGATAGCCACGTGTTGTGAGCGCCTGCGACGTGGTCAGACCCTGAATGCTCAATTCGTCCCGCACCTTTGCATAGCGTGTTTTGAGCACGCCCAGCCACTCGTCCCAGAGATAGGCATACTCGTTCTTCAGCACCCGCTCGCCTGTCGAGTTGACGAGGAACGGAAAACCCCGCCCGCTGTACGTGACCGAAATCTCGGCGAGTTTTTCCCTGCCGTACTTCTCCGCGATGTAGCGGTTGAACGCGCCTCCGAAAAGATAGGGCACTTCGCCGGCAGGCCAGAAGTCGGGGAAGACGGTGGCCTGGCTCATGCGCGGGAAGCGGTCCTCGAGCACGGCCGAACGGATGACCATCTCGGAGCCGGGAGACCGGTTTCGCCCGCCGGAAGTCTGCTCGGACTCCTCGTATACCGCGAGTCCCTCTATCATCCAGACAGGCTCAAGTGAGTTCGGAAAGTACAGCCGCCCGAAGATTGTTTGCAGCACGCCGCCTAAACCGCCCTGCACCATGTCAAGGTGCAGGATATGGGTATATTCGTGGGTGATCAGGACCCGCATCCACTCATCGTATGCAATGGTGCCGAAGCCGGGTTCGCCGAGAGGGGGTGTGATGTAGAGGGTGATGAGGTTGTACGGCATCGGGGTGGTGATGCCGTTTGCGGCATCGTACGCATCGACCAGCACCAGGTGGGTCCTGCCTTTCGGCTCCCACATGATGCGCGGGACCAGTCGGGCATGAACGTCCTCGGCGATGATCGCCGCACGCTTCGCGATCTCTTCTTCACCCTGATGATACTGGATGGAGAAATGCGGCGTCTCGAGCGTGGTCCAGGTGAAGGCGGGGTCGAATTTAGCTAGGGCCGGTCCGGCCGAACAAAGAAGCAGGGCAAAAAGGAGAATACATCGTCTGGTCATTGAGGGTCACCTTATTTTCTCGATCCTGAATAAAGCAGTTCAGCCACATAAAGCACATAACGCACAAATAAATCGCACAATACACCGTACGTTGAAAAAACACGTTACCAAGTAGGTGTCTGTCATTATGGTGTTAAGGATTGGTTCTTTGTGAATTTTGTGACTTTTGTGGCTCACCGCCGGTGACAGGTTGCTTGTTCTCCATACTATTTATTGCTTCGCCAGGTCGCGCTTGACCCAATACCTACCGATCAGAATTACGGAAACGGCGAAAAAGAGCTCGACCAGGTAGATGAACGTTGTTGAAGGCTCGACCAGGCGGGTCACAATCGGGTCGGTGATGATCATTTCGCCGCCGATCTTGCCCAGGAGCGCTGCGCCGATGGAGATGATGACGGGGTACCGGTCCATGAGCGAGGACAGCAGGCTGCTGGTGAAGACGATAAAGGGGATGCTGAGGCCCAGCCCGAAGATGAGCAGGAACAGGTTGCCATGCGACGCCGCGCCCACGGCAAGCATGTTGTCGAGGGCCATGGTGATGTCGGCGATCACGATGATCCTGATCGCGTGCCAGAGGGTCTTCGCTTCCTTGTGCGTTTCTACGGCCTCCTCGTCTTCGACAAAGAGCTTGAAAGCGATCCAGACGATGACGATGCCGCCGACCAGCTTGACGTAGCTCATGGCGAGCATCTGAGCCACGAAGAAGGTGAGAAAGACGCGGAGCAGTACCGCAGCGGCGGACCCGAAAAGGATGCCTTTCAAGCGCTGCTGTTTCGGAAGGGACCGCACGGCCATGGCTATCACCACGGCATTATCGCCCGCGAGGATGAGATCGATGAGGACGATGCTGAAGAGGCTGGATAGGAACGCAACGTCAAGAGTGATCACGCCGAGAGAACCTAAATCCATGACAGCATCTACTCCTTGCATCACCTGAGATTAGGACGTCATTTGCAGTATATCATATCCCGTAAACGAGGCAGTGACAATTTTTTCGGCGCAACGCCTGTGTAATGGCGGCTTTATTTTTCGCCGGCGCGAACGCGGAGATGTTGGCCAAGGAAGAAGAGATCCCGGACATCGCGGGGGGCTGACGCAAGACTCACCTGCGAGTCTGCAATGCCAATATTACGATAAAGGTGTAGAATACGGATCGGAACTTACGCGTGATCTCGCCGGTGAGGCGCATTGGCCCACAGTCATCGTGACCGGTTCAAACATATTGTGTCACCACGATGCCACGGAGTTAATATCTGACCTTGTGGCAAAAGAACAACGCAACGGGGGATCCGAAAGGATCCCCCGTTGACTAATACTCGGAAATTTCTCTCTTTCTAGTAATTCAGCAGCTGAACCCGCCTGTCGACGATCGCGCCGGTGTAGATATCTATAATATCTGTAGCAGGATTGTTGGTGAACAGAGTGCTATGAGATGGTTGAGACTGTGAGGTCTTCAGGAGCAGTGTCGCCTGGCACGTATCATACTGCAATGTGGACCCAGGAGTCGTGACTGTGCCGGCAGTGATAAGCGGCGCGAAGGTCATCATTGTTCCCGTGCTATCGAGGACGCCAACGACTGGCGCAGTCGCGGATTGAGTATTCGTTCCGACTGTAAACAAGCCATTGCCTGCCGCGATTCTGGCGGTACACGTCATGGTGGCCGAGGTAACTACCGACTGGTTGAAGGTCACGGTGAGTACTCCGCTGGCCGTGATAGTGCCCGGCAATTGATTTGAAGCTGCAGTCGCAAACAGCGTTCCGTTAGCTGTCTCACTCGCAAGATGTATAATCGTGGGGACGTTCGACGAACTTTCAATGTAGGTTGCTGTATTTGCCGCCAGAATCTCCCCATTGAATGTTGTTTCCGCGATGTATACAGTGTAAGCGCCGCCAAGAACCAGGTTTGTCCCAGGTACAGTTGCCACGCCATTTTGGTTGGTTGTCAACGATATGCTCGCATAGAGACCAGCCGTAGGATTCAGCCTGTCTCCGGTAGGCGAGAGGGCAGTGTTGTTGACTATATTCTGCTGAACCACTATGTCGGCGTTCGAAACCGGCAACCCGTTGGGATCATACACGTAAATCTTCTTGTCACCAGCCAGCAAGCCATCGGGGAAGAGGTAGATGTTCCCGATCTTGTTGATCACGGTATCGGCTATGGAGGTGCCTGTGGGAGTACTGGTAAGTGTATAATTTGCTTCGAATCTCTGGTACCCGGTTTTAACGGCGACGATTTTATATGTTATTTCACCCAAATTGAAATCTAGAGGAATGTTCGCAAAGGCATATTCGCCTATTAGTGGATCATTCGTGCCCGTAATAAGCTTGTCAGGTCCGCGGTCCGTGATTCCCTGTATGAGAAATACTTGCAGATCGCCGCCGATGCCCGCACCGGTCACAGCGTCCATGATCTTACCCTGAAGTGTTCCGGTTGTAGGCTGTAGATAATTACTCGCGGTACCGCTGTTCGTAGTATTATTATTGGTTGTTTTTGATCCGCAACCTAACAACGACACTACCGCGAACACGAGACCCAGCATACTGACTTTTTTCATTGTTTTTCTCCTTGTGATGGCAAAGAATGTACTGTAAAAGTATTTAGTTTTTGATCGCACTTCTATTTCTTCTACAGCAAAGGATTTTCTGCAAGATCACCTCCTTAGACTATAAAATAGTCGGTCACGCCAATAGTATGAGGGGGGCCAATACAACCACTTAATCATTTGTGATAACTTGTTTGCATAAGATACTCTTATATGCCGGCATAACTTGACACGAGTATATGCTTGATTCATGACTCTGTCATCGTTGACGACGGGGTGTGTTGAAGGGGTGGCGATAGAGAACTGCCGTCAGGTGGCGGAGATTTTCATGATGCCCAGAAGCCGTTCGTATTCATCCCGCGTTTCACTCCAGCGCCGCAGCGCTTCGATGCCCTCATGCCATTCCTTGAAGTCGGGGTTCTCGGTAAGCTCGTTGAGACGCTTGCGTTCCAGGAAGACCGCAGTTGTCATGCCGTGGCGCTCCTCCATTTTGTCGAGGAGGTGTTGATGTTTCAGAACATGCCCTTTGCAGACATCCACTTCCCGGAAGAGGGCGATTTCGTATTCGTCGGTATGCAAAATGGTCCTCCGTGAAGCAACAAAGACCGGGGCAGCTCATGGCCGCCCCGGCCTTGGGAAACGTCAGTGACCGCTCGGGAAGAAAGTCACGCTTACAAAGTACAGGATAATAAGCAACCCTACCCCGATGCCGATGCTCCATCCGACCAGTTGATTTTCTATAGGAAGCATCGGCTCATATTCCATCTTTTTCAGTTCCTCGGACAACTTCGGTTTATCAGCCATATTCGATTCCTCCTGTTATTGTTATCCCACGAGCGGCGGCATCACTCCGTGGAAGAAGAGCCACGAAATGAACAACCCTACCCAGATGATGAATCCGAACAGGGCCACGACGTACACGACCATCAGCCTGCCGATGCCTTCCTCCCAGAGCTTTTTGAAGTTGGACACGATGCCGATGGTGAAGAAGGTGAATACAAAGAACATCACCCGGAACACATTCCCCGCACCGGTCGCGGAGCCTGCCGCCGCCATGGTTGCTTTCGGCGCCTTGATCGAATCGCCGAGGCCCTTCACCTTGCCCTTGGCAGCGTCGACTTTACCCTGCAACGCAGCCTTCTCGGCCTGGACCGTTGGCGAGGCGAGCTGTTTCTCCGCCTCGGCAAGTTCCAGCTTCAAGGCCTTCAGTTCCTTGGCAACCGGTGAGTTGGCCTTCGGTCTTTTATTCTGAGCGCTCAGGCCCCTGATCTTTTCTTTGGCGGCATCTATCTTTGACTGCAGCGCAGTCTGCGCCGCCGTTGCCGCGGCCAGCTGCTTTTCGCTCGCCGCGATCTCCTTCGTCACGGCCTTCATCTCCTTGTCAACCGGGCCGATTGCCTTTGCCGCGGGCCAGCAGATCAGGAGGAGCAGGAAGAACGTAATGACGTAGCCGATCACGAACTTGGGGAAGCGGTTCCAGATCTCGCCTGCGCCGACCTTTTCGCCGGGCTTGCACTCGATCTTCGCACACCATATATAGGCCAGGATGAAGGCCCAGACGCCGATGAAGATGTCGATGAACATCTTAACGGTCGTTGCGGTCATGGTCATCCAGCCTTCCTGGTAATTAATTCCCGCTTCAAGCGATTTTGCCCTGATGAGCGCGTCGGTAATGGCGCCGGATGCGACGGCGCCGCCGTCGGTCTTGACCGCCAGGCCCATCCAGGCGCCTGCCACCAGCGGCTCCTTCCAGAGGAAGGTCTGGGCCGCGAAGGGGAGGATGATCATCTCGACCAC
>JBGPIG010000058.1:0-11005 GCA_041484745.1 Nitrospirota bacterium
AGACCATCAAGACCATCGCTTCCGAAGACGTGTACGAGGGGCTTTACGGCATCGTGAGCGTGCTCATAAAAAATCCCCAGTTCCAGGGCCAGACCAAGGAGAAGTTGAACAACCCCGAGATTTCCTCGCCGATCGATTCATCGGTCAAGAACGCCTGCGAGGCATACCTGCTTGCCAACCCGACCATGGCCGACGCGGTGGTGAAACGCGTGTTGCTCGCCGCCGAGGCGCGTATGGCGTCGCGCGCCGCAAAAGAAAATGTGACGCGGAAGCTCTCGTCGTTGAAACTCAACCTCCCGGGCAAGCTCGCGGACTGCTCCTCCAATAAAGTGGAAGAGACCGAGCTCTTTATCGTGGAAGGCGACTCGGCGGGAGGCTCGGCCAAGATGGCGCGGGACCGCAAGACCCAGGCCGTGCTCTCGCTCCGCGGCAAGATCCTGAACGTGGAGCAGGTGGCCTCGCTCGAACGGATCCAGTCGAACAACGAGATCAAGAACCTGCTCGCCACGCTCGGCTGCGGCGTGGCCCAGCACTTTGACCTGCACAAGCTCCGCTACAACCGCGTGATCCTTATGACCGACGCCGACGTGGACGGCGCGCACATCAGCGTGCTGCTCCTCACCTTCATCTACCGCTACATGCCGGAGCTTATCAACCACGGGCACGTATACCTTGCCATGCCGCCGCTCTTCAGGATCGAAGCCGGCAAGGAGGTCTTTTACGCCATGGATGAGATGGAAAAGGAAAAGATCCTCGCGAAGCTGAACAAGAGAAACTACGAGGTGGGACGGTTCAAAGGCCTCGGCGAGATGAACCCCGAGACGCTGAAGGAGACCACGATGAACCCCAAGACCCGCACCCTGATGAAGGTGCAGGTGCTGGACCACAAGGCCACCGACGACGTGTTCGAGCGGCTCATGGGCAAAGATCCGAAAGCCCGGTTCATTTTCATCAAGGATAGGGCGGAGTTCGCGGAATTGGACATATAATACCCGGACAGGCCTGAACCAAAATTTACCACGAAGACACGAAGGCACAAAGAAATGCATGAAAGCTTTGATGTTCGGTTAAAATCGAAAAAATAGAGATTTTCTTAGTGTCTTAGTGCCTTTGTGGTAAAATTATTCCTGCCGTTTGCGTAGAATTTGACTTGTAACTGACTATTAGGGCGGCGAATCGCCCTGAAATTGACTTTACTTTCCCCCCTGTTTCGGTTAAAATTTCACCTTATTCTCAAATATCTTTTTCCGGAGGTGCATCTCGTGGGCAAAGTGACGCGCGCACTCATCAGTGTCTCGCACAAGGAAGGCATCCTTGATTTCGCCAAAGGACTTGAGAAGCTCGGCATTGAAATTCTCTCGACCGGCGGTACGGCAAAGCTCCTGCGCGACGGCGGCATAGCGGTCAAGGACGTGTCCGAGTTCACGGGGTCTCCCGAGATGCTCGACGGGAGGGTCAAGACCCTGCACCCCAAGGTCCACGGCGGCATCCTCGGAAGGCGTAACAATCCTGAGCACGTCAAGCAGATGAAACAATATGGTATCGAGCCTATCGACCTCGTGGTCGTGAACCTGTATCCCTTCGAACAGACCGTGGCCAAGCCGGGATGCATGCTTGATGAAGCCATCGAGAACATCGACATCGGCGGTCCGACCATGCTGCGATCCGCGGCCAAGAACTACACGGATGTCGCCGTGGTGGTCTCCCCCCGCGATTACGGCCGGGTGCTCGACGAAATACGGAAAACCGGCGAGGTCTCCGCAAAGACGCGGTTCGATCTTTGCCGCACCGTTTTTCTCCATACCGCGAGCTATGACAGCGCGATCTCGGCGTACCTCGACAGTCAGGTCCCCGCGGACGAGAAGACACGTTTCCCCAATATCCTCACCCTTCATTTCGAGAAGGCGCAGAACCTGCGCTACGGCGAGAACCCGCACCAGCAGGGCGCCTTCTACCGCGAGTTCGGCCGCAGGGAACCTTCGATTTCCAGCGCAAAGCAGCTCCAGGGCAAGGAGATGTCGTTCAATAACTTTCTTGACGCGAACAGCGCCCTGGAACTCGTGAAGGAATACGAGCAGACGACGGCGGTCATCGTGAAGCACAACAACCCCTGCGGCGTGGCCACGGCCGCCGCCCTCGCCGATGCGTACCGCGGAGCACGCGATTGCGACCCGGTCTCGGCTTTCGGCGGGGTCATCGCATTCAACCGGATCGTGGATTTCGATACCGCCAAGGAGCTTACGTCCACCTTCGTTGAAGTGGTGGCGGCGCCCGAGTTTGCGCCGGACGCGCTCGAAGAACTCAAGCGGAAAAAAGATCTGCGGCTTCTGGACATCGGACCCCGTGTCAAGGGTACTCCCGAGGGCATGGACCTGAAGACGATCGTGGGCGGGCTCATCTACCAGGACCGCGACCTCGGCCGGATCGCCGATATCAGAAAACTGACCGTTGCGACCACCCGGAAGCCTACGGACGACGAATACGAAGCGCTTGCCTTTGCATGGAAGGTGTGCAAACATGTGAAGTCGAATGCCATCGTCTTTACCACCAAAGACCGGACTATCGGCATCGGCGCGGGCCAGATGAGCCGGCTCGATTCCGTGCGCATCGCGGTCATGAAGGCGCAATTCCCGCTCACGGGGACCGTGCTTGCGTCGGACGCCTTCTTCCCCTTCCGCGACGGCCTCGACGAAGCCGCCAAGGCCGGCATAACCGCCGTGATACAGCCCGGCGGTTCGCTCAAGGACGAAGAGGTGATCAGGGCCGCGAACGAGCACGGCATCGCCATGCTGATGACGGGGATGCGGCATTTCCGGCATTAATTAGTGATCATGAAAAACCTCCTTATGATGGCAGTCCTTTGTCTCCTGGTCCTATCCGGATGCGGGAAAGCGGATGAAAAGAAGTCTCCTGACCGCTCTGCTCCGGCGGAGCATTCCCAAAAGCCCGACGAATCCCGGAACCCCTATTACCGCGGTCTTATCGAGGAATATCACGCTGTCCTTGCGGAAGACCCGGACAACCTTGCGGCGATCATCGCCCTTGGCAACGCCTACTCCGACAGCGGCGAGTGGAGTGCCGCCGTCGAGCTGTACATGCGGGCGCTCAAGATCGATCCGCGGAATGCGGACGTTCGCACGGATATGGGGACCGCCTACCGGAACATGGGCAAGCCGGACCAGGCGCTCATCGAGTACCGTACAGCGCTCAAGCATGATCCCGCCCATTTTAATGCCCGCTACAACATGGGGATCGTCTACGCGTTCGACAAAAAGGATTATGGGTCGGCTATTCGTGTCTGGGAAGAGCTCCTGAAGCTTTCCCCGAACTATCCCCAGGCGGAACGCATGAGGACCGACATCGCGGCGTTTAGAAAAGCGCTCAAGAAGGGAAGGAAATGATACGGAGTCTTTTGGTTTTTTTCTTCATCGTCATGATCTATTACGCGCTCAAGACGGTGTTCCGATCGGCGTACAGGGCCTATCACGAGAAGGACCCGCGTACCCGGATCATGGGCGACGAGATGGTGCTCGATCCGGAGTGCCGCACCTATGTGCTGAAGGACCGCGCCGTAACACGGCGTATCCGGGGTACGCTCTGCTCCTTTTGCAGCGAGGCCTGCGCCCGGCAGTATGAAGAAAAGAACCGGAACTGACCGCGACTGAAAAATCCGCGGTTATCAGTGTCAAAAGCCTTAGCACTCGGTTTCAGCGTCTTACGATGATTGTGTTTTTCAACTGAAACACGAATGAGGCTGACTATATGACGATCAAGAAAGCCCGCGACAACGCCGAGGGGGACAAAATCTACCGCGTGGTGTCCCTCGGCACGTCAGTGACGATCCTGCCATGAAACAGTCCCGCCCCGATCCGGCATCTCCTTCGCTGCTCCTCGAGCAGTACCGTCGGGAGATCTCTCGCTGTGTGAAGTGCGGATCATGCCGCGCTGTTTGCCCGACCTTCCTCCTGGACCGCGAGGAATCACATTCGGCCCGCGGCAGGATGGCCCTCGTCAAGGCCGTGCTGGACAAGAGGCTCCCCGTTTCCAAGATATACCGGGACCGTCTCACAACGTGTACGGGCTGTCTGGCCTGTGAAACCGCGTGTCCCAGCGGCGTGCGCGTGACCGAGATCCTTCGGGCGGCGAAAGAACAGGCGGTGCTCGATTCCGGGACCGGGATCATCAACTCCGCCATTTCCAGCGTGGTGAAGCGTCCTGCGCTGTTCCGCGCAGCTGCGTGGCTCGCGCCTATCGTGCTTCATTATTCAGGGGGACAGGGGGCTGGAGAGCGGAAGAAAAGTTCAAAGCGCAAGGTTCAAAGTTCAAGGGCGGCCGGCGCACGTGGGAGGGTCGCGTTTTTCCCGGGCTGCGCGATCGAGCATTTTCAGCCGGACATCGGCAACGCGGCGATCGGTGTTCTGAACGCGATCGGGTATGAGGTGATCATGCCTGAAGATCTGAAATGCTGCGGCAGGCCGTTGCTTTCACTCGGCGATGTTCAGGCGGCGGAAGAACTCGCGGCGCATAACGCCTCGGTGTTCGCGGCACGGGAGGTTGATGCGATCGTGACGGCATGCGCCTCCTGCGGCTTGACTTTTAAAGAGGAATACCCTAAACTGCTTCGGCCCGGCGTGAAAAGTCCGCGCGTACTCGACATCCACGAATTCCTCTCCCACGCGCTCGCAGGGACCGACCTCAACCCTGTCCGGAAAACAATCACCTGGCACGATCCCTGCCACCTCGGCAGGGGGCAGGGGTTATCGAAGACAGCGCGGGATGTCCTTTGCTCTATTCCGGGGCTCTCGTTCGTGGAGATGCACAACGCGGACCGCTGCTGCGGGTTCGGCGGTGTGATGCGGATAACCCACCACAGGCTCTCCGACGGGATCGCGGAGGACAAGGCGAAGAGTATCATTGCAACCGGGGCTTCTGTGGTCGCCACGGGCTGTCCCGGCTGCCGGATGCAGATAACCGACGCCCTGAGGCGGAAGGGTTCCGATATCACCGTGGTGCATACGGTGCAGCTCCTCGAAGCCGCGCTCGCGAATACAGACCGCGGACCGCGGAACACTGAGTTCGAGATGACAGGGCCAAGGGCCAGGCGGCCGGCGTCCGGGAAATAACGAACGAGAAAGGACATGGCATGAAATTTTTTATCGACACGGCAAACGTGAAAGAGATCCGCGAGGCGGCGAGTCTCGGGGTGGTCGATGGAGTGACCACCAATCCGTCGCTCATCGCCAGGGAGGGCAGGGACTTCAAGCAGGTCATCCAGGAGATTTGCTCGATCGTGGATGGGCCCATCAGCGCCGAGGCGGTGAGCCTTGAGGCGGAGGACATGGTGGCCGAGGGAGTTGAACTTGCGAAGATCCACAAGAACATCGTGGTGAAGCTCCCGTTGACCAAGGATGGACTCAAGGCGACGAAGGTGCTCGCCGAGAAGGGCATCAAGGTGAACATGACGCTGGTGTTCTCGCCCTCCCAGGCGCTCCTCGCCGCCAAGGTCGGCGCAGCCTACGTGAGCCCCTTTGTCGGCAGGCTTGACGACATCAGCCACTACGGTATGGACCTCGTCCGCCAGATTATAGCGATCTTCGATAATTATGGCTACGACACCGAAGTGATCGTCGCGAGCATACGGAACCCGCTCCACGTAGTGGACGCGGCGCTGGCCGGCGCGCACATCGCCACGATCCCCTTCAGCGTCATCGACCAGCTTGTGAAGCACCCGCTTACGGACATCGGGATAGAAAAGTTTCTCGCTGACTGGAAGAAGCTGGAGAAGAAATAAGACAAACTACAAGCTCCAAACATCAAATTTCAAATAAGCACCAAAACTCAACGATCAAAATTCCAAACATTTTGGACATTGCCCTTTTGGAATTTCTCTTTTCGGTCTGACCGGAAAGGAGCATTATGCCGATCTACGAATATCACTGCAACGCCTGCGGCGCTGATTTCGAGAAGCTGGTCTTCGGGTCGAACCCCGAAGTCTCGTGCGAGAAGTGCGGGTCGAAGAGCACGGACAAACTCATGTCGCGCTTCGGTATGGGGAGGTCCTCGGACGGGCAATCCCCGGGCGCTTCGAGCGGCGGTTCCGGATGCGGCGGCTGTTCGTCCTCCTCCTGCGCGGGATGCAAGTAGGTTTTCGTAAGAGCGATCGTATCCGATCAACCGCAGCGCCTTTTCACGGTTACCCCTCCAGAGTCATCGTGTGGCCATAACCCGGATGATACGAAACTATGATATACTAATAAAGTTTTCGCCTCACATCACATGCTAAAGCACTGGAGGCAGGGGTGTCTTCTGTAGCGGTCATTATTCTCTTCTCAATAGTGTTTCAGCTGACGGCCGCAATCCTGGCTGTTCGGCTGACCTGGCTTACAAAGAGGAAAGTCGCGTGGCTCCTCGTCGCAGCCGGGATTTCGCTCATGACCTTTCGCCGTATTGAGTCTCTCGTGCTGCTGGTCTCCGGAGGAGCAACGAAGCAGCCGGAGCCGGTTTTCGAGATGGCCGGTCTTGTTATTTCAGCGCTCCTTCTGGCCGGCATATACCTGATCAGACCGCTTTTCACCTCCATCGCGCAGTCGGAAGAAGAGCTCCTTGCGCTGAACGAGAAACTGTCCGCGCTTTCCGAAGAACAGCGGCTTCTCCTCGAGCATACGAAGGATTTCATTTACCGGCATGATCCGCAGGGCATGATAACGTATGTCTCGCCCGCGGTTGAAAGAATTACGGGATATACGCCGAAAGACTGGCTTGCTCATTACGCCACGCACTACACCGATAATCCCATGAACAAGAAGGGCCTTGAAACGACCGAAGAGATGCTCCGCACCGTGACCGCGGGGCCGCCCTATATCATAGAGGTCAATCATAGGGACGGCAAGAACGTATGGCTGGAGATCAACAAACAGCCCTACGTTGTTGACGGAAAGGTGGCCGGTTTCATAGGCGTGGCCCGGGACATCACCGCACGCAAGTCCCTGGAAGATGAACGGGAGAAGCTTATTGCCGAGCTCCGGGAGGCGGTCAACAATATTAAGACTCTGCGCGGCATGCTCCCGATCTGCGCTTCCTGCAAGAAAGTCCGCGATGACAAAGGATACTGGACACAGATTGAGGCCTATGTGAGGGATCATTCCGAAGCGGAGTTTACCCATGGCATCTGCCCCGAGTGCGCAAAAAAACTGTACCCAGGGTACTGTCTTGACAAACCTGCGGCCAAAAAAGAGTGAAGAGTATCCATTAATTTTGTATTGACGAACACGATGTTAAAGGGGTAACATGTACGAATTGTAATTTCAGCCGTCTTCGTTCAGCAGAGTAATAAGCGCGCATATGTCATTCATCATCCTTCTTGCAGCCGGATTCATACTGGTTCCTTCCTTTGCCTTCGCATGGGGCCCTTTGACCCACATGTATCTCGGCAATGAACTGCTGTCCTGCGCCCCACTCCTCCCGGCCGGTATTTTCGCTCTTTTGAAAAAGCACAAGCAGGATTATCTCTATGGAAATCTCATGGCCGACATGATCCTCGGGAAGAAATATCTGCCCGAGGACAAGAGTTCGCATTCCTGGGACGTCGGCTTGAAGCTGCTGGACCAGGCAAAGACCTGGCCCGAGCGGGCGTTTGCCTACGGATACCTGGGACACCTTGCCGCCGACACCGTGGCGCATGAAACCTTGACCGATGAGATGGGGAACATGGGGCATACCTGGATCGAAATGAAGGCGGACAGTCTGATCGACAAGTCCTACTGGCTCCAGACCGTGATGATCAGCAAGGCGGTCCGGAAACGGAGCGACCTGCTGCTCGAAAACGCCCTTGACAGCTACCTGTTCTCCTTTAAGACCAATAAGCGGATCTACAAGAGCATGGTCTTTCTCTCGTTCCTGAACAAGAAGCGAAAACGGGGGGTCGACAAGGAGTTCATTCAGGAGCTGCACGACGAGTCGCTTGCCCGCATGCTCGACCTGCTCCAAAACGGCACTGAATCCGCCGTCCTGAACAAAAACCCGCTCTGATCGCTTACCGTATCCTCTCTCCCGCTCTTCTTCCCCGGAAAATATCTTCCGATAATATGCAATGAGAAAATTTTATTTCAGGAGGAGCATATGGACATAACGAGCGTTCCCGTGGACATCCCCGAAGGATGCAACATCATTCTCGGTCAGACCCATTTTATCAAGACCGCCGAAGACCTGTACGAGATCATCGTCGGCGCGGTGCCGCAGGCGAAGTTCGGCGTCGCCTTTACCGAAGCGTCGGGCCCCTGCCTGGTCCGGACCGAAGGGAACGACGAAGGCCTCATCGCAGCCTCGATCAAGACGCTCCAGGCCATCGGCGCGGGACACGTGTTCTGCATCTACCTGCGGAATGCGTTCCCCGTCAATGTTCTGAACCAGATCAAGAACTGTCCCGAGGTCTGTCATATTTTCTGTGCCACGGCAAACCCGCTCGAGGTGGTGGTTGCGTCAACAGACCGGGGCAAGGGGGTCCTGGGTGTGATCGACGGCTTCTCGCCAAAGGGAGTGGAGGCCGCGTCGGACAAGGCGCAGCGGAAAGAGTTCCTGAGGAAGATCGGGTACAAGCTCTGATGCCCAGGGTGAGGGGAACTCCTTTACAGACAGTGAAATATCTGTTACAGTGTCGGTATGAAAAACGGTCATAAGGCCGGAATGATCATAGCCGTGGGCGGCGGCAAGGGGGGCGTAGGCAAGAGCATCCTATCGATCGCCTTGGGCACGGTCCTCGCGCGGGGCGGCGGCAGCGTGGTGCTCGTGGACCTCGATCTCGGTGCGGCAAACCTGCACACGTACCTCGGCATCCGCGGCCGTACCCCGGGGATAGCCGACTTCATCCTCGGCAAGGTCCCCTCGCTCGAGAACATCATTGTCGAGACCCCGGTGAACAACATGGGGCTCATCAGCGGAGCGGAGTTCGTTCCCGGCGTGACCAACCCCGCGCACTGGATGAAGCTGAAGCTCATGCGGCACCTCCGGTCGCTCCCCGCGGACTATGTGATCATCGACCTGGGCGCGGGCGTGCAGTTCAATACCCTCGATTTCTTCGGCATCTCCGACCGCGGCGTCGTGATCACGGCTCCCGAGCCCGGCGCGGTAATGAACGCCTACAGCTTCACAAAGGGCGCCCTGTTCCGGAAGATGCAGAACATCTTCAAACACCACGAGGTGATATCCGCGCTCCTCGAGGCAAAGACCAGGAACGTGGAGATCGGGAGGCAGTTTACCCTGGAGTGGCTGACCGAAAAGCTCGCGAGCGCAGCACCCGAGCTGCTCCCGCTGATCGACGAGATCAAGGGGTCCTTCATCCCCGCGCTCATCATCAACCGGGCCCCGGAGGGGCAAACCAACCTGCTGGTAAAGAACCTTGTTTCCCTGTGTAAGGATAAGCTCGGCATCACGCTCGACCACGTGGGCGATCTGCCTGATGTCCGGGAGATCTCGAACCACTTGCTGAATGTGCCGCGATTCTTCGAATTGTCCGCGGGAAAGCCTTACTACGCCGCTGCCCAGGAGATCGTCCGCCGCCTCACGCAGGGCGCCATGGAGTACGATGAAAAAAAAGCGCGTGCCTTCGACTTCAGCGATGAGGAACGTGAAGAGCTTATTCGATTCATCGATACGCTCGACGAGCGAGTGTTCAGCGTTGCGACCAAGAACACCTGGAAGCTCCGGGTTTTTTTCAAGCCTTCCGACGTGGTCGGCTTTCTCATCAGCCGCGGGGTCACTCACCAGTTGTTTTATAAATCCGAATAAAAACGCGCTTGATTATTTTCCTTAAAAGCAGTAAAATTCGTGCGTATAATCATGATTCATCCGGAAACGGTCTGAATCAAATACCAAAAACAGGGAGCGAAAAAATGAAACGATTTATCGGACTTGCCGTACTCTGTATGATCATCGCGATGATGGTGTTTCCCGCTGGCGCTGCTTTTGCCGCGGCGGACAAGGCTTCACCCGTGCCGGAACCGGAGAAAAAAATGAAAACGGAGGCGTCTCCCGATTTTTCTTCCCTCTCGGGCAAGGTTGTGGAGACTATGAATGCCGGCGGATATACGTATGTCTCCATTGAAAAGGCCGGGAAGAAAACCTGGGTAGCCGTCCCGATGACCGAGGTCAAAGTCGGGCAGGAGATGTCGTTCCAGCCCGGCGCGGAGATGAAAAACTTCACGAGCAAGAGCCTGAACCGGACGTTCGAAAGCATCATCTTCTCCGGAGGTCCGGCGTCGAAACCGGGGCCGGCGGTCAGCGCCAAGACGGCCGCTGCTCCGCAGTCGACCGAGAAGATCAAGGTTGGGAAGGCTTCGGGACCCGATGCCTATACCGTGAGCGAGATCCACGAGAACGTGGCAACGCTGAATGAGAAAACGGCAACGGTCAAGGGAAAGGTCGTCAAGGTTTCCGAAGGCATCATGGGCAAGAACTGGATCCATTTGCAGGACGGCACCGGCGATGCCGCCAAGGGTACCAACAAACTGGTAACGACGTCACAGGACCTCCCGTCGGTCGGAGACATCGTGACGATGAAGGGCACGATCTATAAAGACAAGGACTTCGGCTCCGGGTACAAGTATACGGTGATCATGGAGAGGGCCGCGGTCGTAAAATAGGGAAACCTGAAAAACGGGTATCTGAACGAGAGGGCCGGCAGGGAACAACCTGCCGGCCTTTTTATTGAAACAATGCTTGACAAACCCTCTCCTTTTAGAAATAATCATGCTCCAACATCGGAGCGGAGAAAAGCCGTTCGCAGAAAGGTGCATTGCACATGACAAAAACGATCCAAAAGGTATTGATCGCGAACCGCGGGGTCCCCGCTGTCAGGATCATGCATACCTGCAGGGACCGGACGATCCCGACCGTTGCGGTCTACAGCGATCCCGACCGCCTCGCCCATCATGTGTTTATGGCGGACGAGGCCGTGCACATCGGCGCGGCCCCGCCGGCCGAGTCCTATCTCAACATGGACAAGATGATC
>JBGPIG010000059.1:0-10961 GCA_041484745.1 Nitrospirota bacterium
CCGGAGACACGATCCTCGGCATGGGGCTCCCGCATGGCGGGCACCTGACCCATGGCGCTTCCGTCAGCTTCTCGGGCCAGCTCTATAAATCGTTCTCCTACGGCGTGGACAAGAAAACAGAACTGCTCGATTATGACGAGGTGGAGCGTCTTGCCGTGGAGCACAAACCCAGAATGATCGTTGCCGGTTACAGCGCCTATTCCCGGATTCTCGAGTTTGACCGGTTCCGCAAGATCGCCGACAAGGTGGGCGCCATGCTCATGGTCGACATTGCGCACATCGCGGGGCTCGTCGCGGCAGGCGAACACCCGAGCCCGGTGCCCTATGCGGATTTCGTGACCACCACCACGCACAAGACCCTGCGCGGCCCTCGTGGCGGCATGATCATGTGCAAGGAAAAGTTCGGCAAGGCCGTGGACAAGGTCATCTTCCCCGGTATCCAGGGCGGTCCGCTCGTGCATGTGATCGCAGCCAAGGCAGTTGCGCTCAAAGAGGCGCTCCAGCCCGAGTTCAAGGATTACCAGCGTCAGGTCGTGAAGAATGCAAAGGCCCTGGCGCATCGGCTTACGGAGGACGGATTGCGCATTGTTTCGGGCGATACGGAAAATCATCTCATGCTCGTGGACCTGACTCCCAAGAAGATCACGGGCAGGGACGCCGAGATCGCTCTCGACGCGGCAGGCATCACCTGCAATAAGAACAGCATCCCCTACGACCAGAATCCACCGGTGACCACGAGCGGCATCCGGCTCGGAACGCCGATCGTGACCACGCGCGGCATGTGCGAACCGGAGATGAAAATCATCGGCGACCTCATCTGCGAAGTGCTGGCCAATGGCAAGTCCCCGGAAAAGCTGGCTGCGATCAAGGAGCGAACGAAAGCGTTCTGCAGCAGGTTCCCGATGTTCGCCGCCGGGAAAATATCAAATAACAAATAACAAATCCCAAATAATATCGAAATTCAAAATATCAATTTCGAAACGTTTGGAATTATGAATTTGTTATTTGGAATTTATTTCTAATTTGGTTTTTTTTGGAGCTTATTATGATTCGGCCTACCTGGGACGAGTATTTCATGGAGATCGCGCATCTGGTGAAGAGGCGCGCCACCTGCCTGCGGCGCCAGGTAGGCGCTGTACTGGTTAAGGACAAGAACATTCTTGCCACGGGTTATAACGGCGCTCCGTCCGGCATCGAACACTGTCTTGAGCGCGGGTGCCTGCGCGAGCAGATGAACATCCCGTCGGGGGAACGGCACGAGATCTGCCGGGGCCTGCATGCCGAACAAAACGCGATCATCCAGGCGGCCAAGCACGGAACGAACATCGACGGCGCCACGCTCTACTGCACGAACCAGCCCTGCGGCATCTGCGCCAAGATGATCATCAACGCGGGCGTGAAACTGATCGTCTTCGAGGACGGTTATCCGGACCAGTTGGCCGCTGAGATGCTGAAGGAATCGGGCATTCAGATCACGCAGTACAGAAATAACGAAGGACGAAAGACGAAGGACGAGGGACGAGGGGAGGGATAAACGCGTCCATCGTCCCAGCGAGCGAAGCGAGCGGTCATCCGTCGTCCATCGACATTATTAAAAAGGTTCTTATGCGCTGTCCCTACTGTTCCAGCATTGACAATAAAGTTGTTGACTCCCGGATGGGGAAGGAAGGCGAATCCATCCGCAGGAGACGCGAGTGCCTCAACTGCGAGGGGAGATTTACCACCTACGAACGCGTCGAGGAAGTGCTGCCTTCGGTCATCAAGAAGGACGGACGCCGCGAGCCCTTCGACCGATTGAAGATCCTGAGCGGTCTCAAGAAGGCCTGTGAAAAGCGGCCGGTCAGCTTCGAGGCCCTCGAAAAAACAGTGGGGGACATCGAAAAGTCCCTCCAGGAGAAGGGCCTCAAGGAGATCCCCAGCACGGTCATCGGTGAAGAGGTCATGGACCACCTTCATAAGCTCGATGAAGTGGCCTATGTCCGGTTCGCCTCGGTCTACCGCTCCTTCAAGGACATCAATGAGTTCATGAACGAGTTGAAGGACATCCTGAGCAGCAAAGAAATGAAGGCGCTGAAGGACGGCGCGTCTTGAACGCCACCCGGTCCCGGGTGCGTTTGGTTTTATTAACTCCGAACTCCACACTCCACGCTGCGAACTCATAACTTTTACGCATCCCATGCCAGATCTCGTCATTGATATAGCCGTCAATATCTCCATCGACAAAACATTCCATTACCGGGCTCCCAAGGAAATGAGGGGATGTCTTGTCCCTGGATCGCGAGTGCTTGTGCCTTTTGGGACCAGGCGCATCGAGGGGACCGTCGTCGGTTTTCCGGCCAAGGCCGCGGTCGAGGGCCTCAAGTCAGTTATTGAAATTCTTGATAACACGCTGTCCCCTGACCTTGTTGTTCTTGCCCGATGGATGTCGGACTATTACCTGTATCCGCTCGGCCAAACCATAGAATCCGTCGTGCCCAAGGCCGTGTCCCGCGCGAAACCCAAAAGGAAAAAGTACCTTGTTCTTACCTCCGGGGACCACGCGTTAGCGGCTGTTCGCGGGCCGAAGCAGAGGGAACTCCTGCTGCTCCTGTGCGCGCGTGAGGTCATGGGCATGGAGGAGCTGAAACAATTTTCCCCCGCCACCATCAAATCCCTGCGCGATTTAGGAATGGCGGACCTCATTGAGAAGGAGGCTGTCGAAGAAGGGGGGCCGGATGAGTTTATCGCCGGCGAACCACCCGAGCTTATGCCCCAGCAGGTCGAGGCCGTGCGCAGGATAAACGAAGCGGTTTCGAGCCGGTTGTTCGGCGTGCTCCTGCTCCACGGCGTGACCGGAAGCGGCAAAACAGAGGTCTATCTCCATACCATCAAGATGCTGGCAGGCACGGGCTACGGCGCCATTGTGCTCGTGCCCGAGATCGCACTCACGCCGCAGTTGCTCGGCAGATTCCGGAAGCGCTTCGGCGACCGCGTGGCCGTGCTGCACAGCGGGCTGACCGACCGCGAACGGGCCGACGAATACCGTCGCATCCAGTCCGGCACGGTTGACGTCGTCGTCGGCGCCCGCTCAGCGGTATTTGCGCCTTTTGAGAAAATCGGGCTCATCATCGTGGACGAGGAACATGAGAATTCGTACAAACAGGACGAGGGGCTCCGTTACCACGCACGGGATGTGGCGATCATGCGCTCAAAGTTCCAGAATGCCGTTGTCGTGCTCGGGTCCGCCACGCCGTCCCTGGAAAGCTACTACAACGCAAAGAACGCCAAGTATCAGTACCTCCATCTCTCGACCCGCGTGGACCACCGGCCCATGCCCGAGGTAATGCTGGTGGATGCCAAGACCCTGTCCAAACAGGGGCTCTATTCCCCGCAACTCCTCGCCGGCATCACGCACCGGCTCGAGAACCACGAGCAGACGTTGTTGCTCTTGAACCGCCGGGGATTCTCGTCGGTGCTCATCTGCCGGGATTGCGGCGAGGCGATCAAATGCCCGAGCTGCAGTGTGTCCCTCACGTTCCATAAGAGTGAAGGAAAGCTCAAGTGTCACTACTGCGGGTTCCTCACCCCTCCGCCGGACACCTGTCCGACATGCCTGGGGCCCGGGCTGAAACCGCTCGGCTCGGGTACGCAGAAGGTCGAGGAAGAACTGAAGGCGCTGTTTCCCGTTGCGCGCATGAGGAGGATGGACAGCGACTCGGTGAAGGGGAGAGATGCCTACGAAACGCTGCTCTCGCAGGTGGACCGTCTTGAGGTGGACATCCTGCTCGGTACGCAGATGATCGCCAAGGGGCATGATTTTCCCGCCGTGACGCTCGTGGGCATCGTGGACGCGGATGTGGGGCTGAACCTGCCGGACTTCCGGGCCGCGGAGAAGACCTTCCAGCTCATTACCCAGGCAGCGGGCAGAGCAGGGCGGGGCGAGTCTGTGGGGGAAGTCATCATCCAGACCATGAATCCGAACCATTACTCCATCCGACACAGCAGGACCCATGATTACGAAGGTTTTTATAGTGAAGAGATCGCATACCGCATCCAGCTCGGTTATCCGCCCATAGGGCGGATGATCAAGCTCGAGATCAAGAGCGCTGACGAGTCGCGGGCCGCTGAGGCGGCGAAGACCGCGCAGAACCGCATTCGCAACCTCATGCGGGGGAAAGAGGCCGTGCTGCTCGGCCCCGCGCCCGCGCCGGTATCCCGGGTGCGCGGACAGTACCGGTTCCAGCTGCTCCTGCTGTCGCAGAAGCGTGAGAAGATACGGTTCCTCGCCGGAGAAGGGAAGAAAATTGTTGAAGAGAAGTACGGCAGGAAAGTAAAAGTGATTCTTGATGTCGATCCGGTGAATCTTATGTAAGGAATGTTCCGGGGTACCGTTATTGGAAAAGCTTTCAACCTTGCATCCTGCAGAGACTCCGTGTATCATTGCATCATCATATCGGATAAACAACGAACCCCATGACTGAGAAAAAACCAGATACCGCGGTCGCTACGAACCGCAAGGCATACCATGACTACTTCATCGAGGAGTCCGTCGAGGCGGGGGTCGTGCTCCAGGGCACGGAGGTGAAGTCGCTGCGCCTGGGCCTCGCGAATTTAACGGACAGCTACGCCATCGTCAAAAACGAGGAAATGTTTCTCCTGAACGCGAACATCAGTCACTATCCCCAGGGCAATTTGGCGAACCACGAGCCGCTGCGCACGCGCAAGCTGTTGCTCCATAAAGAGGAGATCCGGAAGCTTGCCTGGAAGATGACGCAGAAGGGTTTCACACTCATTCCACTCAAGATCTATTTTGTGCGCGGCAAGGCAAAGGTCCTGATCGGTCTCGCCAAGGGCAAGAAGGTTTACGACAAGCGGGACACGATAAAAGAGAAGGAGTCGAAGCGTGAGGTCGAGCGAGCGGTAAAGGAACGGAATCGATGACAATGCTTGTGCAAAGATAGTCATGGTATTGCCAAGAGCTCGCAACGTCCCTGCTGTGCATATGATTGTCAAAGAAATTCGAAAACAATTACGCAAACTTGCTGATAGAGAAAAATCTAAAATCCTCCAGGGTTTTTTCAAGACCGGGCCGGGGGAGTATGGTGAGGGCGATATATTTCTCGGGATAACGGTCCCCGTGCTCAGGAAACTGTCACAAGAACATGATGGTATTTCCGTACAAGATGCGGTGAAGCTCCTCACATCCGGGGTCCACGAAGAACGGCTCCTGGCCCTCATGATACTCGTCCGCCGGTTTTCATCAGGAAACGATGCGAAGAAAAAGAAAATTTACGATCTGTACCTCAAGAACACGAACTCTATAAACAACTGGGACCTCGTTGATCTGAGCGCTCCGAACATCGTGGGTACGTATCTCCTGAGCAGGAGCAGAAAGCCGCTGTACGATCTTGCGAAGTCGCGCGATCTCTGGAGGCGCCGGATCGCGATCATGGCCACCTTCCCGTTCATCAGGCAGAACGATTTTCCGGATACCCTCAAACTGGCAAAAGTTCTGATATATGACGATCATGATCTGATTCACAAGGCGGTCGGCTGGATGCTGCGCGAGATAGGCAAGCGCGATCTGCCGGTGGAAGAACGGTTCCTGAGGCAGCATTACAAAAAAATGCCGCGCACCATGCTGCGGTACGCGATCGAACGGTTCCCGGAAGGGAAGAGAAAAGAGTACCTGAACGGGATGATATAGATCATGGATGACGGCTACGCGCGGGACGCGCGGTCCTTATGAAGATGGACATGGTCGTCGGTTTCGGGCGGACTATTTTAGGTTCTTCAAGTTTTCCCGTTGCCTGGTGGCCGTATCAATGGCTTTTATAACCTCCTTATTATCAGGGTCAAATACCAGGACCTTTTCCCAGATTGAAATCGCTTCATCGAGTTTTTCCTCGCGGTATTTCATGAGACCGATCTCCATGAGGCCTTTGGCGCAGGACTTGATCTGACTGCTCAATACATCATCATCGAACGAGAGTGAACCCGCGAAATCCCTGGTGGTAATGCCGCTCTCGAACAGCAAACGATAGATGCCGCCGGCCTCGAAGAACTCCTTTCTCTGATTGGTTGCGTCCGCAGTATTTTTTATCTGCTCGCCTGTCCTGATATAACTGACGCGCATGCCCGGGTAATGATATTTATCGTAGGCGGCGGCGTAAAGCGCGAGGGCTTTTTTGTACTCGCCGAGCGCAAGGTACCCCTGCGCTTGCCTGGAAGTATCGTCAACGAGCTTTTTATCGTGACCGGCGGGCGCCGTTACCCGCTGGATAAACGAGCATGACGGCGTCAATGCGATCAGGCCGGCGCAGAGCAACACAACTATTCTTGTTCTCACCTTATCCATGGATCATCCACTGGTCGAAAACTGTTCCGCGCGTTCGGGATCGGACCCGATTATCTGATGGAATACCTCGACGATGCGGGGGTTGAACTGCTTGCCCGAGAAGCGGGCAAGCTCCTCAAGAGCGTCTTCACGCGCGCGCGAGTGTTTATAGGGACGCACTGACGTCATGGCGTCGAATGCGTCGGCCACGGCGATGATGGCGGCATGAAGCGGAATGTTTTCCCCCCCCAGTCCGTCGGGGTACCCCTCACCGTTGAACCATTCATGGTGATGCCTGACCGCCGGTATATATTTCTGAAGGGAAGCAGCCCGGCTCAGGATCGCGGCGCCGTTCTCGCAGTGGTTTGAGATCTCGAGATGTTCCTGCGGGTTCAGGGGACCGTCCTTGAGCAGCACGTAGTCGGGCGTCTTTATTTTCCCGACGTCGTGGAACAGGCTGGCGATCTCGAGGTCTTCAAGCTCATGATGGGGCAGCCCCAATGCCGCTCCGATTTGGAGCGAATAATTGGCCACCCGGGTGGAATGCCCGAGCGTATAGGGATCGCGGGCATCGATCGCCGCAGAGAGCACCTTGACGGTGGACACATACGCATCTTCCAGCTCCGTTGCATAGGTCCCGAGCCTGTCCTGCTGTCTCGTGATCAGTTCGGCCATCCTGTTGAAGCTTTCCGTCAACGTGCCGAGCTCATCGTGCGAGTAGACCTTGAGCTTCGATTGTCTTCCCTCCTTAAGTTCATAGACGCCCCTGGTGAGTTCCCGGATGGGCCGTGATATTAAGGAAGACAAAACGACGACACACCCGACGCCCAGTACCCCGGTGATGGCGAATCCGAAGATGATCCCTCTGCGGGTCTCGGACCTGGCTTGGTGCAGAACGGACTTGTTGATCCCGATGATGACCTGTCCCATGTGCTTATTGTCGAAGACAATGGGGGCGACGATCTCAAACAATTTGTCCGAGGCGATTTGGACCTCATATACACGGGTCCCATCGTCATTTTCCTTGAGCGTGCTGCGCGGATACGGCTTAAACGTCCTTCCCCTGCTTGCGACATTGGTATGGGCCAGGACCGTCATGTCCTTGTTTATGACCGCGACGTATTCCACATCGCCATTCGCTTCTTTTATCTTGGAGACGATATTGTCAATTCCCAGCAGATCACCGGAGAGAATGCTGTACGGCGCCAGTGCCGCTGTACTTTTGCACAACGATTCCGCCCTTTTGATGACCTCATTCAGGATGTGCCTGTTCATCGTCCGGACGGTAAGGAGAGAAAAAACCGCAGCAGTGATAAGAAGCAGGACAACAACAAAGAGGGCAAGCTTGAATCTTAAGGTAGTAAATAGCGTAGTTTTCATCGTTACCGTTGCTTTCGCTTTTTTGGAGGCATGGAGGAATACTGTTTATTACCACAATAGATGCGCAGAGTCAATTAACTTTCATTTCCGCCTATGACTAAAGCTGTAAATTTAGATTTCGGCGGGCAATTCTGTCCAAAGTATAGTACATGCCGTCATCCGTGGATAGTACGCGTGCATAGACAAGGAGAATAACGCCCGGTGTTTTGCAGCGAAGGTTGAACCATCCGGAAGTAATAATTGCAGTTGAACAATCGTGAAAAGTGTGCTGTAATGAAGCTATACCCGTTATGACCATTTCTCTTATTGCAGCCATGGCCGAAAACCGCGTGATCGGCAGGGGCAACAAAATGCCCTGGGACCTTCCGTCCGACCGCAGGCGTTTCAACGCTATCACGCGGGGGCGCTCCATCATCCTCGGCAGGAAGACGTTCGAGAGCATCGGCAGGCCTTTGTCATTTCGAACGAACATCGTCCTTACGCGCAACCGACACTATCGCGCCGAAGGGGCGGTTATCGTGCACGATCTGCAATCCGCATTCGCCGCCTGCGCAGGAGCGGACGAGGTTTTTGTGTGCGGCGGTGAAGAGGTCTTCAACGAGACCATTTCTTTGGCGGACCTCATCTACCTGACCATCATCCACCGCACCGTAGACGGCGATGCCTTCTTTCCCGAGATACCCGGATATTTTCAGGAGGTGGAGCGGAAGGCGGTCGAGGACGTCATGCCCTATGATGTGGTGCTGTACCGGAGGAAAGGGAAGTAAACGACAGGACCCGGCCCCTGAAGCGTCTTTTCGTCTTGCCTTTTGAAGTGATTTATACTATTGTGAAAATATGTCCTCGTTCGTCATTCCTGCATGGTTTCAGCGAGAATCCACTTGTTTTCTCTAAACTGGCAGTGAAAATTATAGACACCGGATTCCCGATTACCGCATTCGGGAATGACGGAAAATACCGACTTGTATCGAGGGATTATTAATGAAATCGAAAACCAAAACCGTCTATGTCTGCCAGTCCTGCGGCACCCAGTCTCCGCGGTGGATGGGCAAGTGCCCTGACTGCGGGGCATGGAACACCATGGTCGAGGAGCGCGTCGAGAAGCCCCGGGACGTGGGGAGCTCAAAACGGCAGGGCGGAGCGGAGCCGCTCCTTTTGGGGGAGATCCAGGCCACGGACGAGGACCGCTTTGTCACCAAGATCGGCGAGCTTGATCGTGTGCTGGGGGGCGGGATTGTGCCCGGCTCCGTCGTCCTGATCGGCGGTGACCCGGGTATCGGCAAGTCCACCCTGGTGCTCCAGATGCTTCGGCAGGTGTCGGAACTCAGGGGCAAAGCGCTCTATGTCTCGGGCGAGGAGTCTCCGGCCCAGATCAAGATGCGCGCGCTCCGCCTTGGCGTCAAGACCGACAATCTCTACGTGCTCGCCGAGACGCAGCTTGAAGAGATCATCCATGCGGCGGACGGGCTGCAGCCGCAGGTCATTGTCGTCGATTCCGTACAAACGGTATTCACCTCGGAGCTTCCGTCCGCGCCGGGCAGCGTGGGCCAGGTGCGCGAGGTCTCGGGCAGGCTCATGCTCCACGCCAAGCGCTCGGGCATTCCCACCTTCCTGATCGGCCACGTGACCAAGGACGGCGCCATCGCCGGTCCGCGCGTACTCGAACACATCGTCGATACCGTGCTTTACTTCGAGGGCGACAAGGGCCACTCGTTCCGCATTCTGCGCGCGGTCAAGAACCGCTTCGGCTCCACGAACGAGATCGGCGTATTCGAGATGAAGGAAAGCGGCCTCACCGAGGTCGCCAATCCGTCGGAGATATTCCTTGCCGAGCGGCCGGCCGACGCCACCGGTTCCGTTGTCGTCTCTTCCCTGGAAGGCACGAGACCGATCCTTGCCGAGCTTCAGGCGCTGGTAGCGCCGTCCAAGCTCGCCATGCCGCGCAGGACCTGCATCGGTGTGGACTATAACCGGGTGTCGTTGCTGTTAGCGGTGCTCGAGAAGCGCGTGGGCATGCACCTCATGGGCATGGATGTGTTCGTGAACATCGTGGGCGGGCTCAAGATCGACGAGCCCGCTATTGACCTCGGCGTGATCGCCGCTGTTGCGTCGAGCTTCCGGGAAAGGCCGATCAACGCGCAGACCGTGGTCATGGGCGAGGTGGGTCTCGCCGGCGAGGTGCGGGCCATCAGTCAGGCCGAGGTGCGGCTTAAGGACGCGGCGAAGCTGGGGTTCACGCGCTGCGTGCTTCCGGCCCTGAACGTCGAGAAGCTAGAAAAGACCCCCGCGCTCAAGAAGATGGAGCTCATGGGTGTGCGTACGGTGGATGAGGCAATGGAAAGGTTGTTCTAGACATAAATCCCAAATAATCACCAATCACCTAAACTCAACGAACAAACGGCTTGAAGTTTGGTTAATTGAAGTTTATTTGTCATTTGGTGCCTGGGATTTGATGCTTGGTGTGCATATATGGCTATCGGTAAACTCTGGAAATGGTTCGGCAGCGCAATCGGTATGACGGTCCTCATTGCTCAGCTCGTCATCGTACTTTTTTTCATCTATTTTTATGCCGGGTACCAGTCCAGCGACAAGTGCGTCACCTGCCATGCCGATAGCCGGAGGATGGCGGCGCTCGGTTATCCCCAGTTCGTGATGACCCGCGAACAGGTGCAGAAAGAGTCCCGCCATCCGAACACCGAATGCCGCGATTGCCACCTCGGCAACGGCTTGTCTGACGATCCCGCCGAAGCGCACCGGGGCATGCTCAAGCTGATCGTGCTCGACAACAATCTCGACATCATACCGAGAAAAGACCACGTAAAGCAGCTCCTTCCCTCCGGCGATGACCGCCAGCGAAATATGCTTCCCCGTATTGCCGACGGATCTCTCGATTACGACGTCGGAACGCTCCTCTGGCACGACCGGAACCGGGAGACGCTCGGGTTCGATCCGGCGATCGCGCAAAAGACCTGCGGCAAATCCTCATGCCATCCCGAAGAGGTGAAACAGTTCAATACGAGTATCATGGGAGCGAACTTTCGACAGCGGTCCATGCGGGTCTGGAACGATATCCACGGCCCTAATAATTGAGGGCCGTCTTTCGCGGACACCCTGCCGGTCGGCAGGGCGGAAGGCAACAGATTCTCCTTCGAAAATACTCAAAGGATCGTCGAGCAGATCAACCAGCCGTTTACCCGAGAGCAGGCCATTGACAAGCAGAAGGCGTGCAACATCTGCCATACCGGCTGTCTTGACTGCCATTATA
>JBGPIG010000060.1:0-10868 GCA_041484745.1 Nitrospirota bacterium
GATCTCTTCGACCTTTTTCTTATTTCGTGTCGCGAGTACTATTTCCATGAGCGTATAACGGCGGTCAGCAACGGGTTTCCAAGAGCAGGCCCTTTGAAACTATGCGACTAAGGCAGGGACATCACATCGAAGACTCACCAAAGCAGGGACTATAGTGGAAACAGCGGGAACTGTCAATACGAAAAAAGGCGGACAGCCATACTCATGACCGCATATTCCCGCTGGCAAGAGAAGGACAAGGCTGTGGGAGAAAAAGGAGAGGGCAGCGAGAAAGAGTTGTGCTATACTGACCGCGATCCGAAAAGCTATGCTTACGCGCACTGCGCAGGGAACGGTCATGAAAGCCGCGCTGGGGTGCGTAAGTAACAATTATAAGACCGACTGGTTCTCCGGTCTCGTATTTACAGGCGTGACAGTATGTCTCAAAACTATGGTTGTTCCACCTTTTCTTGATCACCACAATAGTAAATCGCGAAATAACTTTAACAACCGCTCTTCAAGGCCTCTGCCGGCACCGATCATTTTTTCAACAGGGTAAACAGGATCGCCTGAATGCTCGGCACTCCCTTTTTATTTAAGAGCACACGGCCCTTTACCAGAATACGCTCGCCCTTCGGATTCGCCGGAGAAACATTATCAGGCATACGGCCGGTAATATAAATGCATCCGGCTTCATCTTCCAATACCCAGTCGCTTCGCGTAAGCATGGCGGATGAGGGACAGGTGCCTTTCCAGCCGAGAAAAATGCCCTGCACCACAACCTCTTTGCCGTCAAAGCCGGCCGGCGCGTCCAGCACCTGTTTGATGGGTATGATGTCGCCGTTCTTCTCGGTATCCGCGGACAGGACATTTGCCCCACCCGCATTCATTGGTGGACCGGCGCCGTTCACGCTCGTACAGGCCATTAGAAGGAAAAGGACCATCGCCGACATTTCGAGTCGTTGTTTATTCTTCGAAGGCATTGCGTAACCTTTCACGCTTATCGGACCAATTGCCGCAGCGCAGACCCTCTTTGATTTCGAAAAATGAACTCGCTGTTTCTCGTCGTGAACGGCATGTCAAACGGAGACCAAGCCGCACCCACATTGATCGATTTTGTCGTCCCGCCCAGATACCACCAGTCGGAATAGATATTAAAGCAATCATAGGTTCCGCAGGGATTCGGAATAGGCATTGGATTTGTTGTGAGATCTAATAGTACCGGCGATCCAGGCAGTTCAGTCCATGTCCCACTGGCGGTGACAGGGTCCTGGCCCAGGACATGCGCCATGGCCTGAGTGCAGGTAGAACCGTTCCGATAGTAATTGACCAGGAAAAGATAGTCCCCTTTCATGATCAGATTATTGGCCAGATAATATTCTTCAGATTTCCCTGACTGGGACGACTCCTGTGAAAAGAACCCATTCGGCGTTGTCTGGCCCATCCAGGGCGAATAGTTTTTACCATCCGGTTCCACTACATAGAGGTCAAGATCAGCATTGCAGGCGGTCCCGTCCGGCTTCGTCCAATAGAGATAGAGCGCAAAGTTTCCGGGGACATAGGTCTGAAGGGTGGCCGTGCCGAGCAGGCTTTCAATATAGGAACCCCAGGTACCGCTTGCTGAAACCCGGGTCGTAAGATTACATTTTAGTTTCCCATAATCCGTGAGGTCCGAGGCACTCGTTTCAACCGCTTGGGGCAGGTAGATTGCCAGCCCATGCGACTTTGCGACCCCTGCGCCCGTATATTTGCTGTTGATGACCACGGTTGGCATCAATGTCGTAATTTCTCCGCAGACCGTTTTTGCGGTCCCGGAGACCATGTTTGCATTCAGATATGAACAGAAATCATAGATATCGTGATTTGCCGGATAGGCATAATTCTGCGTGTTCGCTTGCGCAGCCTGTACCACCGCCTTAGTGGCAGTATCGGCGGTCAGCGCGGCGGAAAGGGCGATGATCTTCGCATCCAGTGCACTGATCTGTGCCATATCGACGGCAGATTTTGTGGTTTCATTCCGCGTATCGGGAACATAGAACGCGTTATAGTTATCTACAATCGTGGAAGCCAGCGTTCTGGCGGACATCGTCGGGGTCGCGGTGAGAGCGGCAAGGATCGGCCCGTAGGGATCGCCGGTGCCAGGTTCAGTCTGTTCAGAAAAGACCATGTAGTCAGTCAAATCTTTGAACTCATACGTCACCTCGTACATGGCCATGAGACAAGCATCAAAATTGATGATGTCAAAACGGACACCGGAATTCGCAACACCCTTTGCCAGGTCGGGCAGGCTCATGAGTGCTCCCGCACTGGCCGCCGATTCATCGGAAACCGCTCCCCTGAGCGGACTGGATATTTTTTTCGATTTCCAGCCTGCACCATGGTCCCAGACGACCAGGGCATAATGCTGCGCCGGGTAGGTAGCTTTTGCCCATTGTATGAAAGCCGTTAAGGTCGCAGGGTCGGCCATATCGACATTCCCGATATTGATACCGCCACTCAGATTTGCGCCATTCGGATTATTGTCATTCTGCACATAGATACGGCCGGTATTGGATGTCGGCATCCCCACAGTGTACTTCGTGCTGAATTCCGCCTGCACGACGATAGCCACCCCTGCCGATGAACCTACGGTCTCCATATCATTGAGGTTGTACAGACCGCCATCCGACAGATTGTTATCAGCGCCCATATAGACCATGTAGGTCCATTGGCGCGGGCCTGCATAAGGTTGCGCACTACCTCCACCGCCTCCACCTCCGCCGCCGCTGCAGGATGATAACGCGGTAACCAGAAAAAGACCGAATATCAAGACCACGCTTTTCTTAAAAAACACTTTCATAGATTCTCTCCTTACTAATGAAGTCGATTATTTAGGTCTCTGATATGTTATCATAGCAAGACTGCACGGGCGTGCGGATAGATTATTTCTGAAAGCGTTGTGTCGTCTGAAGTAATTTAGCGTTTTTTCAATTTTGAGGCAAGGAATTTTCATTCGTTATTTCACTTTTTCGCTTAAGTTTTGATTAGCAACGGTTCTGCATCGAGAATTTAATGCGGAGCTAATCTCCAGGTGCTTCTTAATATCACGTCGTCTAAGAAAAAAATAAGGCCATCCCCTATCCAGTTGCAAGGGATGGCCTTACCAGTAAGCTCGATCTATCCAGACAGCGGCAACAAGGGTTTATGCGCTCTTGAGGTACTCCTTCATTTTATCGCCCACCGTCTTGAATATCTCGCTGAACTTCTTCTCATCGGATTCAAGGAGTGTGGCCCGGAACCCTTTCAGGTTGCAATTGAAGCCGGTGAGCGGCACCACGCAGATCCCCGTTGTCGCGAGGAGGTAGTAGACAAAGCGCTTATCGAGCGCCACGCCGTTCGTTATCTTTTCGACCAGTTCCTTGACGGCCTTGTCCCTGACCGGGAGAGACTGCCTGCTGTTTAAAGAGCCCTCCTCGAACATAACGGTCATGTAAAAAGCGCCGTTCGTCCTGTTGACGATGATCCCCGTGATGTCCTTCAGCAGATCAAAAGCGATGTTCGACCGTCGTTCGTAAATTTTATTACGCTGCTCGACATGGGCCTTGAAACGCTTGTCCCCGAAGATCTTCGGTATCACTGTTTGCGGCAGTGTCGTGGAACAGACCTCAAGCATCTTGTCGTCGAGGATGCTTTTGACATACTTCGTGAACACCGGATCGTTCTTCTGGTTGTAGACCTCGATCCAGCCGCACCGCGAGCCGGGCCAGGGGAGTTCCTTCGAAATGCCCTTCATCGAGATGCCGCACACATCGCCGATCACTTCCGCCAGCGGCACCGCTGTTCTCCCATTGTAGGCCATGTTGATATAGATCTCGTCGCAGACGACGAAGAGATCATACTCCCTGGCTATGGCGATGATCTCCTGGAGCACCTCCTTCGGATAGACCGCGCCTGTGGGGTTGTCGGGATTGATGACGAGGATCCCGGAGATGGCGGGATTGTACTTCACCTTCATCCTGAGGTCGTTGAGATCGGGATACCAGAGGTTCCGGGGGTCAAGATTGTAGGAGATGTATTCGGAGCCCGCGTGCGCCGCCTCGGCCGACGAATGCGTGCTGTAGGCGGGGCTCGGCCCGATCACCCGGTATTCTTTCTTGAGCCGGCCGTAGATCTTGCTGATTGCATCGCCGAGGCCGTTGAAAAAGATGATGTCCTCTTTCGTGATCTTGACGCTGCCGTTCCGGTTCGCCATCTGCGCCAGAAACTCCCGGGTAGCCTCGAGACCCTTGGTCGGAGAATACGCGTAGGAGGAATCCTGCTTCGTCGCCTCGATCACGATCTCTTTGATCCAGTCGGGGATCTTTTCGCCCTTCTGGACGGGGTCGCCGATGTTCTCCCAGATGATCTCCACGCCGAGTTTTCCGAACTCCTTGGCAACGGCGACGATCTCGCGGATCTCGTACTTGAGCTCGTCGGCGCCGAGTGAAACGATATTATTTCTCATGAAAACTCCCTCGTCCTCTTTGTTCTGTGTTGGCAAAAAGGATACTCATCTGATTTGTTCGCATATTACCAAATAACACCGTGCGGAGTAAAGACAATTTTACCGGTATGGAGCTGCTTGGTGAGTATATCAGCGGCGGCGCAACCCCCCGTTTATATAGGTCCTCACAGCCTCCACCGCCTGGTCGATGTCATCCGCCTTCGGCAGCGTTTCCGCAAGCCTGGTTACGTAATCCCTCTCTTTGACCAGACGCAGTGAGCACGAAAAATTCAGATCATAGATCCATGAGAGCTGAAGAAGCTTGAAATCGTTCAGGGTCTTGAGCTCGACTATCTTCACCATGTGTCTGGTCAGAAGACGGGACACGACCTGCTGAGAATAATCGGGCGAGTCCGGGAGCCCGAGCGCCACCGCGGTTGCCCTGCCCTCATCGTAACGCCGGGAGTAGTAATCGATAAACACCCGCCAGATGTCGAGCTTGTCCGCGTCGCGGACCAGTTTCAGAAAGAGCAGGGTGTCGGCATCAAGCTGGTCCGGGACCGCAAAGACATTGTGCAGGGTCACCGCGCGGACGATGATGTCCCGATCCCGCTTCGAGAGACCGCGGAGCATGTTGTTCTCGAGCAGAACTTTCGCACCAAGTGCCGCATGATTGATCGAAACGCTGTCGTTATAGGTCTTAAACTGTTGGTACTGCGAAAACCTGCCGATGTCATGGAACAGGGCGACCGTCTCCGCAAGCAGTGCCTCCTCATCGGTCAGGCCCAGGTCCTTCGCGATCAGCACCGCGTTCAGGCAAACCTCGCGGGTATGCTCCTGCTTGAGGGCGATGTTCCGCTGGTCTTCCGCAACAGGCGTGAAAAAAGAGGCGCAGTACTCGGCAAACAACGTTTTGAGCGATTGCAGGTCAGTATAATGCATGGGCATTCTCCGCGAAGTTTTGCGATTGTACTGCAATGACCGCCTTGAGTCAAGCGCGCTACGGGCTTTTGCCAGGGCGACTTTGTTTCACAAAATAAGAAAATATCTATTCAGGTCAAAAACAAGGCGTCTCGGCAGAGCCGCTAAGCTCGCAGAGAACAACAAAATAAGAGATTAAGGAGTTATCTCTTTCTCGGCGTCCCTGCGCCTCAGCGCGAAAATGCTTTTTGATTTTGACGTGTTAGAACAATAAATAAAGATGAGCTGAATAGTTGCACAAAAAACATTCTTAAAAAACATTTGCTATGCATTTCCTCCTGCGTTAATATAGACAGTTATTTCACGGCGCACTCATCTCTTCAAATCAAGGACAACGAATGCTCCAGGTCACGAATCTCGAAAAATCCTACGGCAAGCAGGTGCTGTTCGACGGTGTCGGCTTCACCGTCAACCCGCGCGAGCGCGTGGGCCTCGTGGGCCGGAACGGCCACGGCAAATCCACGCTCTTCCGCATGATCCTCAAGGAAGAGCACCAGGACGCCGGCACCATCACCATGCCCTCGGGATACACGGTGGGCCATCTGTCCCAGCATATCCATTTCAACGAGGATACGGTGCTCCGGGAAGCGTGCCTCGCCCTTCCGAAAAACGAAGACCATATCGACGAGACGTACAAGGCGGAGGCCATCCTTCACGGCCTCGGCTTCACGAACGACGACTTCGACCGTCACCCCTCGGAGCTGTCCGGCGGGTTCCAGGTGCGTTTGAACCTGGCCAAGGTGCTCGTGTCCGCGCCCAACCTCCTGCTCCTCGATGAGCCCACGAACTATCTCGACATCGTCTCGGTACGGTGGCTCACCCAGTTCCTTCGCGCCTGGCGAAACGAGCTCATCATCATCACCCATGACCGCGATTTCATGGACAGCGTCACCACCCATACTATGATCATTCACCGCTGCAAGATGAGGAAGATCGCGGGCGGCACGCAGAAGCTCTACGACCAGATCCTGCTGGAGGAAGAGATCTACGAAAAGACGCGTCAGAACGACGAGAAAAAACGGAAAGAGGTCGAGCAGTTCATCAACCGCTTCCGCGCCCAGGCCACCAAGGCCAGCTCGGTCCAGTCGCGCATCAAAGCTCTGGCGAGGCACGAGAAGCTCGACAAACTCGACGAGATCAGGACCCTGGACTTCAAGTTCCGGTCCGCGCCGTTCGAGGCAAAGTGGCTGATGACCGTCGATGACCTGTCCTTTGCCTTTTCACAGGACGGCCATAAGCTGATCGACGGGCTCTCGTTCGGTGTCGGCAAAAAGGACCGCATTGCCGTCATCGGGAAGAACGGCAAGGGAAAGACCACGTTGTTGAACCTCCTCGCACGGGAGATATCTCCCACAAGCGGGGAGGTCAAGCTCCATCCCAACACTCAGATTGCCTACTTCGGCCAGACCAATATCAATCGCCTGAGGCCGGACAAGACCGCGCTCCAGGAGATCATGGATGCCCATCCGGACCATGCCCAGGGAGAATCGCGCTCGATCTGCGGGCTCATGATGTTCGAGGGCGACAACGCGCTCAAGAAGGTCAGCGTGCTTTCGGGCGGAGAAAAGAGCCGCGTGCTGCTCGGCAAGCTCCTGGTCTCTCCGGCGAACCTTCTCCTCCTCGACGAGCCCACGAACCACCTGGACATGGATTCCATCGATTCGCTCGTCGAAGCCATCGAGGCCTTTGACGGCGCCGTCATCATCGTGACCCACAGCGAGATGATCCTGGAGGCCGTGGCGACCAAGCTGATCATCTATGACAATGACGCCGTATCGGTCTTCGAGGGAACGTACTTCGACTTCCTCGAACGGGTGGGATGGAGCGATGAAGGCGGCGTGCGGACAAAAAAGGGGAAGAAGTCGGAAGCCGATAAGAACATCAACCGGAAGGACGCCAAAAAACTGCGCGCGGGGATCATTTCCGACAAATCAAGGGTCCTGAGCACGCTCAAGAACCGGATCGCGGCCCTCGAGGCGGAAATCACAAAACTCGAACAGGACGTGCATCAGGACACGCAAAAGCTTCTCGAAGTGTCGATCAAGGGCGAAGCGCTGGCCATCAAACGCCTGTCGCAGTCTGTCCGGGACAATAAGGCGAGGATCGAGGTGAGGTTTGCGGAGCTCGAAACCGTTACCGATGAGCATGATACAAAAACAAAAGCGTTCGACCTGCAGTTGGACGGACTGGCGCAGATATCGTAAGGTTATAGGCAGGTAAGAATCAAATTTTTCTCAACCAGGTAAGAATACGTTCACCACAACGGCGCCAAGACACTAAGAAAATATTTATTTTTGCGATTCTAACCGAACATCAAAGCCTTCATGCCTTTCTTTGTGCCTTCGTGAGTGTCTCAGTGTGGCCCTCTTCTTGGCCATCGTGGTAAATTTTGGTTCCGGCTTGTCCGGGTTGTAACTGAGGAATAAAATTCTTCTCAAAACGGCAAGAAGTTTTCTCGCAAAGACGCAAAGCTCGCAAAGAGAGGCCAATCGATTCATTTTTTAAACCCAAGACTTAAAGGTTTTCTTGGCGTGATTCCCTAAGTGGCCGCTTTTCTTTCATAGGCCATTGCGGCTTTGCGAGAGACGCCTTTAGCTTTAATCTTTTGGTTCCGGCTTGTCCGGGTTAGGGATTATGAGAAAAGCCGGCTGACCGAGGCCTTTGATGCTCGTCATACCGCAGACCTGGTCATAATTAGAATCAAGGGGCACCCATGAAAAAGTTTAACCGGTTTCTCCTTCACTTTCTGAGTGACGCCAAGTTATGGCTGTCCTTCATGCTGTATCTTTCGTTGTTCAGGATCTCCTTCATCCTTTATTTCAGAAACAAGATGCAGCCGGACACCGCCTTCTCCGACATAGTCTTCTCCGGGTTAAACGGCCTCCGGTATGACTCCGTGGCCTCTACCTGCTGGTTCGCCGTCCCGTTCCTCCTAAGCATGCTGTTGATATTTGTCGATGCAGATCGGATTGTCGACCGCGTTCGGTCGGTCATCGGCGCCGCGTTCATTATCATCACCACCATTGCATGGGTAGTGACGTTCGGCTATTTCAACGAATATAACGAGCAATTCAATTACATGCTCTTCAACCTTTATTATGACGATGCCGCGGCGATCTTTAAGACGATCTGGGCGGACTATCATCCCCTGATCTATTTTTCCATTATAGGCGGCGTATCCGCCCTGGCGTTTACGCTCCAACAAAGGTTCTTGCAGAAACAGTTCATTTCACGTGACAGGATTACGTCACGCCGGTTCACCCCTCTTTCCGGTTTCATCACCGCCTTCATTATCATCACCCTGGTTGTCACGGCCGCGCGCGGCTCCGTCGGCCCTCGGCCGGCGCAGCGAAAGGACATCGCAGTGGCCAAGGACGCGTTCCTGAACCAAGCGGTGGCGAACCCCTATTTTTCCCTGCTCTTCGCCGTTGAAGACCACCGCAATGCGGAGGGCTTTAACGGCCTAGAATCATTTGTGCCGGACCGCAATGTACGGAAAGCCGCGCAGGACCTGTTCCATAACAACAAGTCATATGATAATCTCGACGCCTATCTGATCAAGCACGCCCAGGGGCCCAAAGGCCTTCCGCCGCGCCACATCTTTCTCGTTGTCATGGAAAGCTATGACGCGTGGCCGTTTCTCAAGAAGTATGCCTCGTTGGGCATCACGCATAACCTGACGGAGATGGCGCAGAAGGGCCTCCACATTGAGACCTTTCTGCCTGCTTCAGACAGCACCATGCAATCGCTCGCTTCCATCATTTCCGGCCTTCCCTATGCTCACGTGGAGATCAATTATCAGGCCACGGCGCGCAAGCCCTATCCTTCATCAATTGCAGAGACTTTTAAACGCCTCGGCTACCGGACCCGGCTGTTTTATGGCGGATATCTGAGTTGGCAGCGGTTCGGAGATTTCGCCCGAGACCAGGGCTTCGAGGAGATTTACGGAGCGCCGCATATGTGGGTGCCTGGTGCGACAACCCATGAATGGGGCGTCGACGATGAGTATCTGGTCAATTTTATCGTCAACAAGGTCAACGATGACCAACCGAGCTTCAACCTCATCATGACGACGAGTTATCATCCCCCGTACAATGTGGATGTGTGGGCAAAGGGCTTTCCCTTGAAAGAGGTGCCGGACGACATCAAGCCCTTGTTCGACGGTACCACAAGCCTCAAGATGCTCGGCCACTTGTGGTACGCGGACAAGTGTCTCGGCGATCTCGTAAAGAGGGCCGAAGCCAAATTGTCTCGACCGCTCTTCGCGTTTACCGGCGATCATTTCGGACGCAAGTTCATCAATGCGAGGCCGGAATTTTTCGAGCGCTCCGGCGTCCCTTTTATCCTGTGTGGCAAAGAGGTCCTCCGCGGCGTCGAGATGCCTAAAGACGCCGCTGGAGCGCATATTGACATCCCCCCCACGCTCATCGAACTCTCCGCTCCGAAGGGATTCGAGTACTATTCCGTGGGACAGGACCTGCTTGCACCGCGGAAGGAATTTCTGGGCATCGGCTTTTTCAAGGTCATCGGCAAAGACTTCATCCTCGACTTGTCAGACCCGCCGCGGTTCCATCAGCTCTCTGGCAAGCCTTTGCCGAAAAGCCTGCCGGATATAAAGGAACTGAAGGCGACCTTTGATCGCACCTACGGTGTCGGCTGGTGGAGGGTGAAGCGGGGCGAAAAATTGTGAGACCGTTAATCAAGTCCTCGTTTTTTCTCAGTGATCCCCGCGCGCTCTGCGGCAAAAAAGTTTTGGTTCCGGCTTTTCCGCGTCAGGGACCAACAAAACCCCTCCCCCTTGTGAAAAGAGGGAGGGGTTATCATGCTCCGGATCTCATCTCAGACCACGGTCTACTTACCTGCTGTTTTCCCTGAGGACAGTTCCCGGACCGACTGCTTGATCGCCTCGGAATCGGGCGCATTCGGCGCCAGCTCAAGATATCTCTTGAATTCCTTCAATCCCTCCGCGGTATTATGCAGGTCGTAGGACAGCACCACCGCCAGGTTGCGGTGCCCATTCAGATGGTTCGGATCCTGCTTGAGCGCCTTGCGGTACTCCTCAACCGCCTTGTCGAACTTGCCAAGCCCCCGGTAGCAGGTCCCCATATCGACCCGTGCGTTGACGTTCTTCGGATCAAGCGCAAGCCCTTTCTGGTAGGCATCAACAGCCTCGCCGAAACGCCGCGCGTCCATCAGCACATCGCCGAGCGATATCCAGACCTGGGGATTCTTCGGCGCCGCCTTTACCGCCTCCTGCATCTGCTCGACCTGCTGAGTCGGCAGCGGCGTCTGCAGCGGCGCACCCGTGTAACTCACCGGCTGTTGCTTCTCCCGCTGCTGGCACCCTACGGGAGCCAGCGCAATGACCAGCATGATCGAGATCACCACTATGTTCCTCATATTATCTCCTTTTTCTGAGAGTTGACAAAACAGCGAACAGAATACA
>JBGPIG010000061.1:0-10853 GCA_041484745.1 Nitrospirota bacterium
CAGAGTGGTCAGAGTTCCTTGACACCGACCTTGTTCTCAGAATGTTTTCCGAGAACAAAGGCAGAGCACGAAAACAGTACGCGATGTTCATGAACGACGGGGCAACGGTCAAGCAGAAAGACGTCTATGCCACCATAGATCAAAGACTCTTGGGAGACGAACGATTTGTCGAAAAGGTCGTCGAAAAACACGAGGGAGAAATCAAGAAAGAACGCCGAAAGAAGGAATACACCTTACCCCGGTTAGCACGAGAGATTGAGCGGCAATGCGGCGTATCGCTTGAAGATCTGCGATCATGGAGAAGAACCATAAATATCTTGACTGCTCGACGACTCTTCAGTATCCTAGCGAAGGAATATGGTTATACGGGGCGAGAGATCGCGGCGTATTTGAGGAAAGACCCTGCGGCTGTGACTGTGTATCTCCGGAGTAGCAAGGATGTTCGGAAAGAAGTAGCAGCAGTGGCCGCAGCTTTAAAGAAAGAATAAGTAACTCAATCTTTAAGTCTGACCCCATGCTGTCCCCCTCAATAATGAAGACGATAGAGCTGTATTACAACAGGAGCATTGTTTCCTGCTTTGCCTTAGAGCTTCGAGACGAAGATTTTGGATTATCATCGGTCGAGTTTATAAAAGAGGGTGAGTGGCAAAAGGATATTGCTGATTTTTTGACCTGGAAGAAAGGGAACGACGATTTGATGAGACGCAACATCGATGAGATGATGGAAAGAAGCCGTATAGAGAAGATGAGCAAGACCATAGAATCTTGAGCGTTAATAGTTGGTGCCCGAAAGAAGAAAACGGTTCAATCTCGAGCAGCAGGCGGGCTCCCGCTCGCGCTGCGCACTCTCGCGTTAATCTATGGTGCTACGGATGAAACAAAATAAACTCACTTATTTCAGTATAGCCGCAGTTTTCGTGTTGTCTCTACTATTATTTCTCTGGTCACCGTCTGGAGAGTTGATTCAGACACTTGCATCAATTCCTGTCGTTGGTTCACTCGTAGCAGCCCTATTCCAAATTTTGCGGGACCAAGCTGTGCATGATCGCCAATTACTCCTTCTCGATGCACAGAACCGCTTCTCGTTGGGCGCCACTTCTCATATGGCAAGTGTTGCCTTCGACAAGCATGTTCAGTTTTGCGAGGAGTATGTTGCCGAAGTACAGAGGACACTCGGCACACTTTTCCGCGAAGGCCCCACCGAAGATGTTCACAAACACACTGGGAACCTATATTCGCTTCAACAAAAATACGCCTTATGGCTCACTCCAAAGATTGAGGAAGACTTAGAGCTTTTTGAATCAGCGTTACGCAAGATTGGGGCAAATGCGCACTATGTGAAAATAGCACCGCAAGCCGAAGACCATGGTCAGCGGATAGCGGAGATGTACAAGACATTTGCTGACGTTATGGGATCGAAGTTAATGAGTTCAGAGTGGCACGGTGAGAAGTTGACCGAGGAGCTTGCTATATCTATGGTTATTCGTCGTCTTCGCGGTATTCTCGGTATCGAGGAACTCACCGCCATAAGAACAGCGCTTGTTGATCAAGCTCAGAACGCCACCAGGAGCGCCGGGTAGAGCGAAGCAAAATCCGAAGACCGTTCTAACCATTCGGCTCGAAAGGATCGCGAAAACCGCGCCCCTCAGCTGAGCCGTTATAGGGCGACAAGACCCTGCGGGTGAAATTCACTGTTAAAGAGAGTACGGATCGCATCGCAATTAAGCCCGACATCGCCTTAGACCTGCGAAAGAGGATCCAGATATTATAAAATAACCAGGAGGAAATTATGAAAGTTATTGCATTTAACGGCAGCGCGCGGAAAGAAGGGAATACCGCGATTCTCTTGAACCTGGTCCTCGATGAACTCAAGGCGGAAGGGATCGAGACGGAGATTTACTCGCTTGCGGGAAAGCCGATCCAGGGCTGCATCGCCTGCTTCAAGTGTTTTGAGAAAAAGAACAGACGCTGTAATGTGGAAAAAGACATCATCAACGAGTGCATCCAGAAGATGGATGAGGCTGACGGCATTCTGCTCGGTTCGCCCACGTACTTCGCCGATGTCTCGGCCGGCATGAAGGCGCTGATCGAACGGTGCGGCATGGTAGGGCGCGCGAACAGCGACATGTACAGGCGCAAAGTAGGCGCGGCCGTGGTGGCGTGCAGGCGCGCAGGCGCCATTCATGTGTTCGACTCGCTCAATTATTTCTTCACGGTCAACGATATGATAATCCCCGGATCGAGCTACTGGAATATCGGCATGGGAAGGCAGCCTGGGGAAGTCAGCAGCGACGCCGAGGGTGTGCAGACCATGAAGAACCTGGGCAAGAACATGGCGTGGCTGATGAAGAAGATCAAAGCATAACCCTAAAAAGAGTAGCTGAACCACAAAATGCACACCATGCATTCGCGCATGCGCACTCATAAGCGCTTGGCGCAGGCAGAAATCACAAAATAAATCGGGTTCACGTGTTTGGGAAAGACCTCGCCGATTTGGTGATGATTATAGTCGTTTCAATTTTTGTCTATGTGAATTATGTGCCTTCTGTGGCTAACTGCTGTTTATAGGATAACGCCGTCATTCCATGAAGTCCATAATCTTCTAAAATCACGTTGACGAACGGAAAAAAAATAGGCATAGTACGTCCATGATCCTGATAAGCCTCTTCGGCGGGATGCTTCTCCTGCTCTACGGTATCAAGCTTTTGAACGACGGGCTCCAGAATGCCGCGGGCTCGAAGATCCGTTCGCTCCTCCGTTCTCTTACCAGCAACCGGTTAACGGCAGTGGGCGGCGGGGCGTTCATAACCGGTCTTATCCAGTCGAGCAGCGCTACGTCGGTCATGCTCGTGGGGTTCGTGAGCGCCGGACTCATGACCTTCCGCCAGACACTCGCCGTCATCCTCGGCGCGGACATCGGCGCCACGCTGACGGTGCAGCTCATCGCCTTCCACGTTTACGATTACGCCGTGCTCCTCATCGGGATCGGCCTTTCGTTCATCTTCTTTACCCAGAAGCTGCTTTACCGGAACATAGGTCAGGGGCTGCTCGGATTCGGCTTCGTCTTCCTCTCGCTCAAGATCATGATCGATGCCATGACGCCGCTCCAGGGCAACGAACTGTTTCGGCAGGTGTTCGTCGCGCTCACCGATACGCCGGCCATCGGGATCGTTCTCTCGGCCGGCGTGACGGCCCTCATCCATAGCAGCGCCGCAACCATGGGCATTGCGCTCGTCCTCGCCAAGAGCGGTCTCATACCGCTGCACGCCGCGATCTCTATCGTCCTCGGGGCCAATATCGGCACCTGCGCCACAGCGATCATCGCGAGCCTGCGCTCGCCTGCTGAGGCGCGGCGTGTGGCGTGGGCGCATGTTCTTTTTAAGGTTTGCGGGGTGCTGCTGTTTCTGCCGTTCCTTGGCCCGTTCGAGCACCTGGTAACTGCCACAACTCCTGACCTTACGCGGCAGATCGCGAACGCCCATACGCTGTTCAATGTGATCATGGCTGTGGTCTTCCTTCCCTTTATCGGGCCGTTCTCGAAACTGATCGTACAGGTACTGCCTGAAAAGGCCGAGGAAAAGAAGTTCGGCCCCATGTACCTCGACGAGCACGTGCTTGCTACCCCGGCGCTTGCGCTGGGACAGGCCACCCGCGAGGCGCTCCGGGTCTCGGACATCGTGCGGGAGATGCTCGTCGACGCAGTGAAAGTTTTCCAGAGCGACGACCCGGGGACGATAACGGCGATCAAGAACAAGGACAACCTGGTCGACCTGCTGGACCGCCACATCCGGCTCTATATCACCCGGCTATCCTCTTCACATCTTACCGAAGCCCAGTCCCGGCGTTCGATGGCCGTCCTGGAGATATCCCGCAACCTTGAGAACATCGGTGATATCATCGACCGGAACGTCATGCCGCTCGCCATGAAGAGGATCAGCAAAGGGATCACATTTTCCCAGGAGGGGATGGACGAGATCGTCTCCTTCCATAAAAAAGTGCTCGAGAACTTCGATACGACGATCTCGGCCTTCGCGAGCAACGACCGCGGTCTCGCGGACCAGGTCCTCCGGAACAAGGAAGAGATCGGCGTCCTCGAGCGCGAGCTGGTCCAGGCGCACCTCGACCGGCTGCGCAAGGGATTTCGGGAGTCCATCGAAACAAGTCATGTCCATCTGGACCTCATCGCCAATCTGGCCCGCATCAATTCGCTTATTACGCACATCATCTATCCGATCCTTGACGAAAAGCGCGCACGGGGGCGGGAGGATGTGGGGATCGAGTAGAAGCAGGGGACGAGGGACGAGGGACGAAAGACGAGGGACGAGGGACGAGGGACGAAAGACGAGGGATGAGGGACGAGAGACGAGAGACGAGGGACGAGGGACGAAAGACGAGGGATGAAGGACGAAAAAGAACAGTCGTCTATCGTCCGAGCGAGTGAAGCGAGCGATCGTCCATCGTCTATCGTGAACAAGGGGGTGCCATGATCAGACAGCTCAGGGTGAAGACAAATTCCAGGACGGAGCTCGTGGATATTACGCAGGGGGTGCAGCGGCTTGTGGCCGAGAGCGGTTTGCGCTCCGGGGTGTGCTATATCTATGTGCCGCACACGACCTCGGCGATCACGATCAACGAGAACTCTGATCCGAACGTGGGACGCGACATCCTGAAGGAATTGAACAAGGTCATCCCTTTTGAAGACCAGTACGGCCATAACGAGGGAAACTCGGCAGCGCATATCAAGGCGAGCATCGTCGGCGTATCCAAGGCCGTGATGGTGGAAGAGGGGCGGCTTGCGCTCGGCACATGGCAGGCGGTATTCTTCTGCGAATTCGACGGCCCCCGTGACCGGAGAGTGATGGTCAAGGTGATGAAGGATTGAAGACAGGACCAGGATCATTGATGCAAAAACATTTTGACTTTGCAAATATGCTGTGATATAAACACCTACATTCATACCAAACACATCCAGGCGAAGGGAATCCCGTGCAAATCGGGAGCGGACCCGCCGCTGTAATCCCGGCCCCGCAGGAAGCGGGGTCACAACTTCTGTCGATACACGTCACTGATCCTTTTGGGTTGGGAAGACAGGCAGAGGGGGAGAGCCAGAAGACCTGTCTGGATGTTCTTGCACAGTCTTCGGCGATAAGATCTTGTGTGGGTTAATAGTCCCTCATTAATCCCCAGTCTTGAAAGAAGACTGGGGATTTTTATTTTATGAAAAAGCTCCTTACCATCATAATCATCATCGGCATGACCGGTCATCTCTCAGCGGCCGAGTGTGAGTCTTCACCCAAGCGCATTATATCGCTCGCGCCAAACATGACGGAGATACTTTTCTCTCTGGGCCTCGGCGAGAATGTAGTCGGCGTAACGAGCTTCTGCGATTATCCTGAAGAGGCACGAGCGAAGACGAAAATCGGGGGGATGTCGAATCCATCGCTGGAGGCGATCGTGTCGCTGAAGCCGGACCTCGTCGTCATGACCACGGACGGCAACCCCCGGGAGGTTGAGGAGCGGCTGCGTACCCTGGGGATAAGGACGTATGTGTTCAAGGCCAGGAGGCTTGCCGAGCTTCCTCGGGGGATCAGGGAGATGGGCACGGCGCTTGGCGTCGGGGAACAGGCCGAGACTCTTGCACGCAAAATAGAAAATGCGCTTAAAGGCCATCAGGAGGCGGGAACGAGTCAAAGGAAAAGAAACCTTGAACGCCGAACTCCGAACTCTGAACTGAACAAGACGAAAGTCTTGTTCATTGTCTGGCCGGAGCCGCTGATCGTGGCCGGGCCTGCGACTGCCATGGATGATGCCATGACCCTCCTCGGGTATGAAAACATTGCGGCAAAAGCAAAGTCTTCCTATCCCAAATATTCCCTTGAGGAGGTCATCCGTGAAGCACCGGAGACACTTTTTATAGGCAAGGGATCGGGTATGGACATGCGAACGGTCTCGCACGGCATCCTGAAGCGGCTATCGTCCGTACCGGCGGTGAGGAACGGTTCCGTATGTTATGTGAGCGATAGCCTGTACCGACTGGGACCGAGGGTCATCAAGGGCATTGAGGAACTGGCCGCATGTCAAAAGTAAGAATCTCCATCTTAATGGTGATCACCATTTCCATCTGTGTTCTTTCGGTCTTTCTCGGTCCGAGGACCATGAATCCTCTTGCCATGAGCGATGTCGATCGGGAGATCCTGCTTTCCATCCGGCTTCCGCGCGTGTTCGTGGCAATGCTCATGGGCATGGCGCTCGGCGCATCGGGCGCGGTGCTGCAGGGGATACTCAGGAATCCGCTTGCGGACCCCTATATTCTCGGAATATCGAGCGGAGCGTCCCTTACCGCCGCGCTGGGCATCCTGGGCGGTATGACGTTTCTCGGAAGTTTCACGATTCCGGTGCTCGCCTTTTGCGGCGCGCTGATCACGGGAAGCATCGTCGGTATCATGGGATGGAAGCGCGGAGGGCTGTGGCCCGAGAGGCTGCTGCTTGCGGGCGTGGGGCTGAGTTTCCTCTTCTCAGCGCTCCTGATGCTCATGATGAGCGTCTCGTCTGATGAGGGACTGCGGCGGGCCATGCTCTGGCTTTTCGGCGACCTTTCAATGTCGGAATGGTCGCGTATCCCCTACGGGTTTGCCTTCGTGCTCACGGGGGTTGTCCTGTCCTCGCTCCGGGCAAAGGCGCTCAATGCCTTGATCCTCGGCGATGAGTTCGCGCACAGCCTTGGGTTCGCACCGCAACGAGAGCGGTTCATCCTTTTTGTTTCCGTCGGGTTCATGACCGCGGCCTCGGTTTCCCTCGGGGGCATGATCGGGTTCATCGGCTTGCTCATCCCGCATATCATGCGGTTCTTCATGGGTTCCGACAGCAGGATGTTGATCCCGGCTTCCGCACTGGGCGGCGGTTCGCTTCTCTGCATTGCCGATCTGATCAGCAGGTCGCTGCTGCCACCCCTGGAACTTCCGGCGGGCGTGATCACGGCCATCATCGGCGCCCCCTATTTTTTATATCTGCTCAGGAGAAAAGATGTCCTCAGCATCTAAGCCCATGATCCTTGAGCTCAACCGGGTCCGCTATTCCTATGAGAAAAGCAGGCCGTTTATCAGCGATCTTTCTTGTGCCGTTGGAGAAGGGGAGTTCATCGGTTTGCTCGGCGCCAATGGATCAGGCAAGTCCACGATCCTGAAACTCGCAAGCGGGATCCTGAAGCCTTCGTCCGGCAGAATCTTGCTCTGGGGCAAGGACCTCCATGAGCAGAACAGCAGGGACCGGGCCAAACTGATCAGCTATTTGCCGCAGACGCTCGACATCAGCGTGCCGTTCACGGTCACCGAACTGGTGGGCATGGGGCTTTATCCTTACGACATCCCGCCGGCCATGAGTGTTGACGAGGCTTTGGACATGGTCGGTCTCAGGGACAAGATGCACGCTCGCCTCCCGGACCTGAGCGGGGGTGAGCGGCGAAGGACCTTCATCGCAATGACGCTCGTACAGGGTGCGGGACTGCTCCTGCTCGACGAGCCGCTCGCGAACCTCGATATCAAGTATCAGATCGAACTGGTCAAGCTTCTGAGGAATCTGCGGGCGACAAAGAACATTTCCGTGGTGATGGCGCTCCACGATATCAATATCGCGCTCCAGTTTGAGAAGGTGATGCTGATCAAGGAAGGGAACATCATCGGCTCGGGCAGTCCCGAAACAGTGCTGTCCGGCGAGATGCTGCAACAGGCATTTGACGTGAATATCGAGATACTGCAATCGGGCGCCAAAGGCGCCTCGATCAGCTACAAGAATAGTTTCTCGGAAAGGAGGAACAATGAGAAGTGATCCACCTGTTGTCGGGTAAGAATGGAACATGGTGAAACCAGTCCGTAATGGGAATGAAAATGCGGAAAGGGGTGCGATTCCCCTGCTGTCGCGCAACTGTGATGGAAACGAAAGCCGAGCATGCCACTGTCCCGATATCGGGATGGGAAGGCCGGCGAGTAGGCGGTCCTCAGCCAGGAAACCTCACATTCCCACAACCTCGAAAGAAGGAGAAAAAATATGGTTACAAGAAGGATAGCAGGTGCGGTATGGTCGGCAGTAATCGTGTGCAGTGCAGTTTCAGCGGCGTTTGCCGATGTTCAGCTGCCTGAAATGGTGGTGACGGCGACGAAGACAGAGCGAAAACTGCAGGATGTCACGCAGGATGTCACGCTCATCACTGCCGGCGAGATCCAGAAGTCCGGCGCTACGACGATAGGAGAAATCGTTCGTACGACTGTCGGAGCAATCGTGAACGAACAAGGGCCTCTCGGCGGGTTGACAACCGTGCGGCTCCGCGGTTCGAGCTATCAACAAGTTTTGGTCCTGCTGGACGGCACCCGCATGAACTCGATGCGTGACGGCGGTTTTGACCTGTCCGAGCTTCCGGTCCCCCTCGATGCTATCGAACGGATCGAGATCGTACGGGGGCCTGCCTCAGCGCTGTACGGGGCTGATGCCGTCGGCGGTGTCGTGAACATCATTACGAAAAAAACGTATGTACCTTCAACCACGATCAGGGGTTCAATGGGCGCACGGGGATACAGTGATTTGATGCTCGCGAACACAGGAAGAGATGATGCGTTATACTATTCTCTGTTTGCGGACAAGGAACATTCGGCCGGTTATCGCGTGAACAGCGATCTTGACAAAGAGAATGCGGGGCTTAAACTGGGATATGCGTTCAGCGCGGATTCGAGCCTTGAGCTGAAGACTGATTATCTAACCAAAAAAGTGGGCGTACCGGGGCCGACCTTCGCCCCTTCGCCGAACGCACAGCAGTTCACCAGGGATCTCATGACCGGGATCGAATATAAGGTGCGTTTTTCAAAGGATTTGGACCTGAAGATCGGCGTGAACGAGAAACGAGACACCTTGAACTATACCGATCCCAGCATTTTCGTGGACAGCACCCATAAAACGGACACCCGAGGGACTGAAATGCAGGTCAACTGGGTCCTCAATTCCTGGAACTTTATCACCCTTGGCGCCGAGGCCCGAAGAGACCATCTGGATAGCACCGATTCAGGCGGTCACGCCGCCTCTCTTGAGGCTGAATACCTTCAGGATGAGATGAGCCTGGGCGACTCGATGATCCTCGTCGTCGGCGGTCGCAAGGACAAACATTCTTTGTACGGGACCAAGTGGAGCCCTAAGGCGAGCGCACGATACTTATTCGCTTCGAGCGGCACAATCCTGCGCGCTTCCTATGGAAAGAGCTTCCGGGCGCCTACGTTCAACGACCTCTACTGGCCTTACAGCAATTATCCTTTTGCCGATATGGTTTCGGGAATTACCACGAACTATATTACGCAGGGCAATTCAAATCTCCTGCCTGAGACAGCCGAGGAGTATGAAGGGGGAATTGAACAACCGTTCGGTACCGGCAATACGCTGAAAATTACGGGTTTCAAGCGGAGGGTGAAGAACCTGATCCAATGGCAGGAACTGATAACGCAACCGACTGCATCTACCACCAACGATCAATTCAGTCCGGTGAACATCGGCCGCGCGCGGATCACCGGATACGAGGCCGAGGCGAAATTCGCTCTCTCTGATACCATCATGTGGTCGATCAATTATACCCATCTCATCCCGGTGAACGAACTGACAGGAGAGCGGATTACGTCTGATGCGGCGCCGATGCCGGATATCCAGGTGGGGAGTTCATTGACGGCGGCTTTGGATTCGCAGACAGTTCTGGCCCTTGACGGACGCTGGGTAAAGAACTATGTTGAACCAGGCAAAGAGAGATGGGTGTATTATACGGTTGATGGGAAAATAACCGATACTGTTTCTGTTCGCAAGGACTCGAGGACTGAGGTTTTTGTCGGGATGAAGAATGTGTTCAACCGCAAATATGAAACGGCCAAGGGGTACCCCATGCCGCCGGCTGAGGTGTACGGGGGGATCGCGGTACAGTTCTAATGTTCATAAAAACCTGTTGTGGTAAAGGCAGGGTGGGAAAAAACAGAGAGGGGAGAGGGGGCGCAGGCGCATCTCTCGTTCAGCGTCTCCGATTCTCTTCTTCCACTCCCTTTTAGTATAGGGTGCCGTCGATAGCATGTTATTTAGAAATTCATTATATATTTCGGTTGCTGCGCATATTACGATATTTGGAAGCGCCATGGCGGTTGCCCAGTTTGCGGGCGGCGCGTTACCGTTTCATCAACGCGTCATTTCCGTGTCGCTGGTTGCCCCCAATCTGATGTCTGGAAAGGAAAAGAGGTCACCCCACGACGATAGCATGCAAAGAGGTCAGCCGATTGTTCGGCGGATTCCTGAGCGGACTGCCCAACAGCGGGAGGACAAACTTCGCGATATTTCTTCAGACCTCCAGCCTCCGGCAGCTTCTGCGGAAGAGCAGGAGGCCATCGCAGGCGGTGAGCAAAACCAGGTGGCGGCATCCGCTGATGCGCGAGAGGGCGGCAACGACGCGATCGGACCCGCACCGTCTGAGCACTGGGCCGCCATCGCGGCTGCCTTGGAACGGAGCAAGAACTATCCCCGGCTTGCTCGGGAACGGGGCATTGAAGGCGTCGTGAAACTTCGGTTTAAAGTGAACATATCCGGCGCTGTCGAAAAGGTGGAGATCGTCGAAAGCTCGGGGTCAGAGCTGCTCGACAACGCATCAGTCCGTGCAGTGAACCGTGCCGCGCCCCTGCCCTATGTGAAGGGGTGGGTAGAAATGCCGATGAAGTATGTATTGAAATAATTCAGAAGACGGAAGACGGACACATCATGAAAGATAAACAGATCAGCTGCCCGATTTGTAAAAAGAAAACACATTGGGACGACAACCCCTTTCGTCCGTTCTGTTCCGAACGCTG
>JBGPIG010000062.1:0-10702 GCA_041484745.1 Nitrospirota bacterium
AGCACCTGGGGACCGATCATCCGATGGCTCGCATTGCCTCCTGTCGTGGTTCTTTTCTATACAAGCCTGATCGCAAGCTTTATCGTGCCCCTGGTCCTGAAGGTCAGGGGGGAGCTCAACCTGACCGGCGTCCGGGAATTCTGGTGGCTGTTCGCGCTGCTCGCCGTCGCGTCGATCACGAATAACGTTACCTATTTTTTCTCCCTGGCGCACACCACGGTCTCGAATGCGGTTTTCACCCACTACACCGCGCCGCTCTTTGTTGCCGTGCTCGCACCGATAATGATTGCTGAGCGTCTCCAAAAGGTGACCCTGGTGTCTCTTCCGATTGCGGTCCTCGGCATGTCTATGATCGTTCTGGCCGGTGGAGGACTTCGACTGGACGGTCCTCACACAGCTGGTATTATCGCGGGCACGGTCTCCGGTATTGCCTATGCCTTCATTATCATATTCTCGCGTAAAGTGAGCCGGATGTCGCTCAATAATACTGCCGTCGTTGTATTGCTCTGGGTCACTACGGCTATCACGGCTCTGCCGGCACTATTATCGAATTATCATCTTGATATTCGCCTCGCAATCGTCCTGATCATTACGGGGGTGTTCCATTCAACGCTTGCGCCGCTCCTCTATTACAGCGCGATGAAGAAGGTAATGGCCCAGCATGCTGCGATACTCGGTTATATGGAGCCTCTTGCCGCGATCCCGCTTGCCTTCCTGTTTCTGTCTGAAACCCCCACGCTCCTCTCCCTGGCAGGCGGTGTTCTTATTATCTTTTCCGGATATCTGGTGATTCATTCACGACCGGGTGCTCAAGCGGAATCCTGATCCGGACAAGCAGGAACCAAAAGGGCGTCTCTTGCAACAGTTTTGAGCTTTTCTCTGCGAACTCCGTGTCTCTGCGAGAAATTTATCCCCATCTTGAAAAGAATTTGATTTGTAACAAAAAAGTTTTTATCCTTGACAAACTCCCTGAAATTTCATACAATTCGCTCTTGTTACGGAACTGGAGCATAATAGGCTCGTAGCTCAGTGGGAGAGCGCTACCTTGACACGGTAGAGGTCGGCGGTTCGAAACCGCCCGGGCCTACCATGATTTAGATTTACTTGCAGCACAGTCAGCCATATATGTTATCTATCTTATGAGTGAAATACAACTCAGGCTGCCTGACGGTCAGGACAGAAAGTATGCCTCCGGCATCACCGGTCAGGAAGTTGCCGAGAAAATCGGCTCTCGCCTCGCTAAAGACGCGCTTGCCATAAAATTAGACGGTCAGCTTCAGGATCTTAATATTCCTGTTGAACGCAGCGCTGCGGTCGAAATCGTTACCTTCAGCGCACCGGAGGGACGCGAAGTGTATTGGCACAGCACTTCGCACCTCATGGCGCACGCGGTGAAGATGATATTCCCGCAGGCAAAGCTTGCGATCGGCCCTGCGATCGAAGAAGGGTTCTATTACGATTTTGATCTCGAGCGGCCCCTGACGCCGGAAGACCTGGTCAAGATCGAGAAGAAGATGGCGGAGCTGGCCAAAACAGCTTCTCCGATCACGAGAAAAAACATATCTAAGGCCGATGCCTTAGCGTTCTTTCATAGCAAATCCGAATCGTACAAGGTTGAGCTCATCACAGAGCTTCCTGATGCTGAAACGATCTCGATCTACGAGCAGGGTGACTTCGCTGATCTCTGCCGTGGACCCCACGTGTCGTTGACGTCGAAGATCAAGGCCTTCAAGCTCCTCTCCATAGCCGGCGCCTACTGGCGCGGCAGTGAGAAGAACAAGATGCTGCAGCGGATATACGGCATCTCGTTCCCGAACAAGGAAGCCCTGGATGAATACGTCACGCGGCTCGAAGAGATCAAGCGGCGCGACCACCGGAAACTCGGCAAGGACCTGGACCTGTTCTCCGTATCGGATGAAGTGGGCGGCGGTCTGGTCCTCTGGCACCCCCGGGGCGCTATGATCCGGAAGACCATCGAGGACTTCTGGCGCGATGAGCACATGAAAAACGGATACGATTTTGTGTTCTCGCCCCATGTAGGCCGCGGGGCGCTGTGGGAAACATCAGGGCATCTCGGTTTTTACCGGGAGAACATGTATTCTTCCATGGATGTGGAAGGGCAGGAGTATTATGTTAAACCGATGAACTGCCCGTTTCATATCATGATCTACAAGAACAAGCTCCGGTCGTACCGCGAACTGCCCCTGAGGTACGCTGAATTGGGTACGGTGTACCGGTTCGAACGCTCCGGCGTGCTGCACGGCCTGCTTCGTGTTCGGGGATTTACTCAGGACGACGCGCATATTTTTGTGGCGCCCGAAGACATGGAAGCGGAGGTCATCCGGGTGATCGAGTTCGTCGTAACCATGCTCAGGACGTTCGGGTTCGACGATTTTAAGGCCTATATTGCAACGCGGCCGGAGAAATCCGTGGGCGATAATACCATGTGGGAGCAAGCCACACAGGCCCTCAAGGTCGCGGCGGACAAGGTCGGCCTTGGATACGAGATGGATGAAGGCGGCGGCGCTTTTTACGGCCCCAAGATCGATATCAAGATCAAGGACGCGCTGGGAAGGCTGTGGCAATGTTCGACGGTCCAGTTCGATTTCAATCTGCCGGACCGGTTCGATATGAGTTTCATCGGCGTCGATAACCAGGCGCATCGGCCCTACGTGATCCATCGGGCGTTGTTAGGATCTATCGAGCGGTTCTTCGGCATGCTGATCGAGCACTATGCAGGTGCATTCCCGCTCTGGCTGGCGCCGGTCCAGGCGAAGGTGATATCCATTACGGACAAACAGTTCGAGTATGCGAAGGGCCTGCGTGACCAGCTGCTCGCGGCGGGCATCAGGTCGGAACTGGATGCCCGATCGGAAAAGATCGGGTTTAAGATTCGGGAGGCCGCGATGGAGAAGGTCCCCTACATCCTCGTCGTAGGGGACAAGGAAGTGCAGCAGGAAGCGGTTGCTGTCCGCGAACGGGGCGGGAAAGACCTCGGGGTCATGAAGCTCGCGGAGTTCATCGATGCCGCTCGAACGTTAATACAAGAGAAAAGTACTTCTACTGAACTGATAAGGGGGTGATTGTTTATCACTAAAATTACAACGAGAATCAATTTTATGATCAAGGTTAAGGAGGTCCGCGCTATTTCCGCGGACGGCGAGCAGCTCGGGATACTGGATACCCGGGAGGCGATCAGAAAGGCCGAGGAACTCGGACTCGATCTGGTCGAGGTTGCACCTACGGCCAAGCCGCCGGTCTGCCGCATCATGGACTTCGGAAAATATAAATATGAGCTTGCCAAAAAGGCTCACGAATCCAAAAAGCATCAGAGCGTCATCGTCATGAAAGAGATCAAGTTGAGACCACGGACGGACGACCATGATGTCCAGTTCAAGACGAACAACATCAAGCGATTTCTTGAAGACGGCCACAAGGTCAAAGTTACGGTGATGTTCCGCGGCCGGGAGATGGCGCATACGACGCATGGCAGGGCAGTGCTCGACCGCATCGTTAATGACCTGCAGAACGAGGCCCTCATTGAGTCGCCGCCCCGTATGGAAGGCAGGAACATGACGATGCTGCTCGGGGCAAAGGCAAAGGTATAAATGCAGGGGATCAGAAATGAGAACCTCAGCGAGATGACGATTCCTCTGCTGTCGGTTAGATAAAGAGGATACGATAATTAAGAAGCAAGAAAAATTGAGATTTCGGAAGGGGAAAAGGCATGGCAAAGGCAAAATCAAAGATAAAAGTAAAGATAAAACTGAAGACCAGGCGGAGCGCGGCCAAGAGAATGAAGATAACGGGCTCGGGTAAGGTCATGAGGCGCAAGGGATGGAAGGGACATCTGTTGTCGGGCAAGAACGCCACACGCAAGAGACGGTTGTCCGGCGCTGTGGAGATCACGAAGGACAATATAGAAAACTGCAGGCAGATGCTTCCCTACGGAAGCAAGTAGTTCGGAAGAGAGAAGTCGGAATTGAACTCTCTGAGGTTCACTGCCCGGCGTTGGCACCTGGTATCAGGAATAAATGAAGGAGGTTAAAAAAAATGCCTAGAGCAAAAGGTGGCCCTAAAACAAAGGCCAGAAGAAAGAGAGTGCTCAATCTGGCTGAAGGGTACTGGGGGGCAAAATCGAAACTGTTCCGCAGTGCTACCGAGGCCGTGGATCGTGCTCTTAAATATGCCTATCGCGACCGGAAGGTCCGGAAGAGGGATTTTCGCAGGCTCTGGATCGCGCGCATCAACGCGGCGGCAAGGCTGAACGGCCTTACCTACAGCACGTTTATCGCCGGTCTCACCAAAAATGGTGTAGCGCTTGACCGGAAGATCCTCGCCGATCTCGCGATAACCGATCCCGCGGGATTCACGAAGCTCGTTGAGATGGCCAAGTCCGCATCGTAACATAATAATTCCGTTGGTTTATAAAGGGTGGCTTGTATCAAAGACCGTCCTGTCCATCCTCTCAGAAATCAAGAGAAGCAGTATGTGGAGCCCCGGGCAACCGGGGCCTTTTTTTGTTGACATCTCCATGTAATTCGGTTAAAAAACATCAGGAAAACTATGTTGAAAAGCGGCCGTTCCTGTATCGCGGCCTTCATGGCTTGCGCCATTCTGCTTCTTTATTCCGCCTCCGCTTATCCGTCCTACAACTCCGAGGCCGGGCGTAAGTATAGTATCGCCTGTCAGCGCCTGACTGAACTCAGAAAATCCCCCAATAAAAAGAAGTACCGGTCATACTGGATGGACTGTATCCGTACCTTCGAGCTTGTGGAAAAAAAATACCCGAAGAGCCCGACCGCTGGGGACGCCTGCTTTGACCGGGCAGGGATCTATCGGGAACTTTACCAGCATAACAAATTTTCCAAGGACGTTGAAGAATCCCTCCAGGTCTATGGGAAATGCCAGAACGCATATCCCAAACACAGTAGGGCCGCCGAGGCGCTTTACCATATTATCGAACTGGCTCTTGACTACCGGAAGGACAGCGCACTCGCCGCGGAGACCTTTGCCAAACTCACGAACGCGTATCCTGACAGCGAGTGGACCGGCCTGGCCAAGACGCGTATCAGCCCTTCGGCTCGCACCGAGCGCAAGAACATGAAAAGGAAACAGGAGCCGGAGATACGGAGGATGCCGGTACCGGTGATCGCAGCGCCGGGCAAGGCGAGACCGGCAGGCATAGTGAAGACCATCCGCCACTGGTCAGGAGGGGCCTATACGCGGATCGTCATTGACCAGGACAAGCCGATTGTCTTTCAGGCGCAGGACCTCAAGCATCCGGACCGGCTGGTCTTTGATCTCCTGAACGCCCGTCTGGATGATTCGATCAACAAGGACCCGTTGCCCGTGAACGATGGTATCCTGAAACAGGTGCGGGCAAGTCAATATAATCCGGACACCGTGCGTGTGGTGCTCGACCTCGCGAGCATCAAAAGCTATGTAGCGTTCCCGCTCCGAGATCCCGACCGTCTCGTGATCGATGTGACCGGAGAAGGGGGGAGGGTACTGGAAGGCACTGTAGCGAGTACAGAGTCGGGCACGCAGCCGGATACGGAGAAAGAAAATCAGGATGATAAAGAAGGGCCTCAAGCTGAAACGAAAACAGAACCGAAAGTAAAGACGGTCATCCCGCCGATACAAACTCCGAATGTGAACAACGATAATGAACGACTTACCCTGTCGAGACAGATGGGGTCCAAGATAAGGACTATCGCCATCGACGCGGGCCACGGGGGGCACGACCCGGGCGCGATCGGCAAGAGCGGACTGAAGGAAAAAACGATAACCCTGGATATCGCTAAGCGGCTGGCTGTTCTCGTAAAGGACCGGCTCGGATGCAAAGTAGTCATGACGCGCGATCGGGATGTTTTTATACCGCTGGACCAGAGGCCCTTTATCGCCAAGTCACGCAACGCCGACCTGTTCGTTTCCATACACGTGAACGCCAACCGGAGGCGAAAGGCCAAAGGCATAGAAACGTATATCCAGGGTCTTCAAGCGTCCGATCGTGAAGCCATGGCAACGGCTGCCCGCGAAAACGCGATGTCGACAAGGACGTTAAGCGAGCTTGACTCTGATGTGGACAAAATTTTGAAGGACCTCAAGGTGGATAATAAGCTTGAGGAGTCTCTCCAGCTTGCCTGGACCGTGCAGAACTCGTTGGTGGACACCACGAAGCCCGTGCAGACACGGGTGGTGAACCTTGGAGTGAAGAGGGCCTTTTTCTACGTTTTGATCAACACAAATATACCGAGCATTCTCGCCGAGGTCGGTTTTATCAGCAACCCGGAAGAGGAAAAACTGTTGCGTAAAGAATCCTACCGACAGAGCATCGCCGAGGCACTTTATCAAGGCGTAAAAAAATACGTGGATGCGCGCTCGCCGCAGATGATGGGCATATGAGGCAGATGAAATACGACGGAAGAGAGAGAAGAGGCTTGTACATCAGTTGTCCGATGTTTCTGCCCTGATCGTTGTATCCTGTCCTTTCGCGCCGCGTCCGGTTACCAAATATGCGTCAATGAACTGGTTGAGGTCTCCATCCATCACCGCATTCACGTTTCCGGATTCTGTGCCCGTGCGGTGGTCCTTCACCATCTGATAGGGTTGGAACACGTAGGACCTGATCTGGCTTCCCCAGGCGATGTCCTTCTTCTCGCTTACGAGCTTACCGAGCTTCTCTTCCTTCTCTTTTTTCCTGAGCTCATACAACCGCGAACGCAGCACCTTCATGGCAACGTTCTTGTTCTTGAGTTGAGAACGTTCATTCTGACACTGTACCACGATGTTCGTGGGCAGGTGCGTGATGCGCACCGCAGAATCGGTTTTGTTCACGTGCTGCCCGCCGGCGCTTGATGCGCGGTAGGTGTCTATGCGCAGCTCTTTATCATCGATTGCGATGTCGATATCGTCCTCAACCTCGGGGTAGACATAGACCGAGGCAAAGGATGTGTGCCGGCGTTTGTTCGCATCAAAAGGCGAGATGCGTACGAGACGGTGTACGCCGGCTTCGGCCTTCAATTTGCCGTAGGTGTAGTCACCGGATACGGTGAACGTGACTGACTTGACGCCCGCTTCTTCGCCGTTCTGGTAATCGAGAATATCGGTCCTGTATCCCTGTGCTTCCGCCCAGCGCAAATACATGCGCATCAGCATCTCGGCCCAATCCTGGGCCTCGGTGCCCCCGGCGCCGGGATGGATCGAGACGATGGCGTTGGTTGCGTCCTGCTCTCCCGAGAGGAGTGCCGCAATCTCGGCTGATGATATGTCTTTCTTGATGGAAACGAGCTCGTGTTCCAACTCAGCCCGCATGGCCTCGCCGCCTTCTTCCGAAGCAAGTTCAGCCATGGCACCGAGGTCGTGCAGGCGCGTTGCGAGCGAGTTCCAATCCTTGAGCGATCGATCGATCAGGGATTTTTCCTTCACGATTGCGTTTGCTTTGTCTTTATGGTCCCAGAAGCCCGAGGCTTCCATCAGGAGGGTGAGTTCGGCTAGCTTTGCTTCCTTGGCAGGAGTGTCAAAGATGCCTCCGAAGGGTCTCTAACTTATTATTAACGGCGTTGAGCTCGAGTTTCAAGTCTTCTAAAAGCATTTTGCATCTCCCGTCTGATCTAATAAACGAACAATGACTCAAGTATACCATAGAGAAAAAAACAATCAAAGACAATAATTTGTGATTAACACAGCTATCAGTGGATAGCTCCGTTCTCTGTTCTCTTGCATGGTCCACAACTAGCAGAGGAGATTGCCGTAGATAAATGCTCAGGGGAAACATACAATTCTGCCAATAACAATCAGCATCACGCCGGGAAAAAGCCCCAGCTTGATTCACTTTGTTTGATGATCTGCTCTTCCTAATCTACATTCCCCTTATCGGATTTCTTCAACTTGACAACTATCGTTGACCTACAGCCGCAATTTCTCATCTCCATATCATCGAAGTACCTCATGCCGTCTGCTTTATTTATACCGGACTGAATGCCCTGAAGCGGCAAAGCCTGCCAGGTGGACTCAGAAGGGTATTCCGCTCCGCACGAACAAACCGCTGGAAAACTTTTAGGATGGTAGGCACTCATGTTTGCCCTCCGTTCTCTTATTAATAGTTATAGTCTTGGCAACGGGATACATTCAAGATTTTCCAACCGGCTGCTTTTTAGTGCGATTTATTTTGATGACGCTCTGCGTCGGCGACTTCTTGTCGATTTTCTTTATGTGCGTGGGATCATTTTTTAATAAGCTTTTGCCGGGGCGACTTATTTCGGTTGGAACACCCTTTGTTGAAGTTTTTTTCAACTCCGGATAAAACTTATTAATGCTGCATAATTTGCAATTGCAATCATCAGGATGAGTTAACTTGGCAATTTTATACTCATAATGCCTCACATAATCACCCATGTATGAATTGATGAGATCTCGTATGATTTTAGACATGGAGACGCCAAGTACATGAGCGGTTTGGTCCAATGATTGACGCTCACTGAGGCCGATTTTTAAAATAATGGTGTGAGGCATTACATTCTTTGTTCGCATTAACATCTCTCGCAAGTTATAGAACAGTATAATACTATATATAGAAGTATATATTAATATATAATAGTTGTCAAGGAATTTATGATGTATCAAGCCCCGGTTTTTTTTGCGGATCGTACTAATAATGCTATAAAAACATCGGGGTAAATTGACGGAGTGACCATGATGCGAATCATGGTCCCTATCACATCGAATGAATCCTAAAAAAAGGGCTTATGATGCAGGGAGTTGAGCTCGTTTGAAGAAGAGTGATTCGGGATGCCGAGAGAGAGCTTTCAGGCCTCGAATTTATCTTGCTTTCGCCGGTCGAAAGGTGGGACAATTTATTGTATCTTTGAAGCATCTGGACGGGGATATGACTTCCTTGAAGAAAACAGCTTTACGAAACACGACGCTCCTTCTGCTGGTAATGCTAGTAGTGTCGATCGGGAGCGCATTATACCCCGCTACTGAAAGGTGGATTCCTGCCATGAAACAGAACGTTTTTGCTTACGATACAATGCCTTCGAAACCTCTGATCGATACGCAGTTACCGAAGCAGACGGCAACTGCGACCTTCGCCATGGGCTGATTCTGGGGCCCGGACTCCCGGTTCGGGAGTCTGCCCGGCGTGGTCAGAACGCGCGTAGGGTACTCGGGTGGGAGCACACAGAACCCCTCCTACCATGATCTTGGCGACCATACCGAAACCGTCCAAATCGACTACGCTCCCTCAAAGATCACCTACCCGGAACTGCTTGACGCCTTCTGGGCCGGCCATGACTCCACTCACCGGAGCTGGTCCCGTCAGTATGCGTCCATCATCTTTGTGCATAATGAGGAACAGAGGCGGTTGGCAGAGGCGTCGAAGGCCCGGGTCGTAGGGGAGCGCGGCATCACGGTTTACACTGAGATCATTCCCTATAACGGTTTCACGCTAGCCGAAAATTACCATCAGAAACATAGTCTCCAGCTGTTTCCCGAATTTCAGGAAGAACTGAAGCGGATCTTTCCTTCTCCTGCGGAATTCGTGGCTTCGACGGCAGTGGCCCGGGTGAATGGGTATTTAGGGGGTGACGGCTCCTATGAAGCGCTGCTGAAGGAAATCGATTTTCTCGGTTTATCGACTGCGCGGAGAGAGGAGTTGCTCAGGCTCGTGCAGCGGCATAAGGGCGGACAATCCTGCCCGGTGCCGGGTAAACGGACGATCTCGAACGTTCATTAAACAAGGCTGCCTCATTGATTTTATTTCTGAACTGGATCACTTTTTTGGACGATGTAAATACATTGGGCAGGAATTGACTTTGCCTGATCAGCGCGCTACTTTTATAGTATAGGCATCGAGTGATTAACTTTTTTTCGGGTTATCTATTATATTACAGGAACGTCGGATTTTATCCTATTTTTGTCAGGGAGGGAAAACGGTTATGGATGTTACTCGCCGGCAATTTTTAAAAATCTCGACAGGAGCTATTGGAACAGCCGCTGTGGCGGAAGCAACGAGCCTCGGTGCTGACATGAGCGCGGCAAAGGAACAAGCGCAAAAAGTGCCCATCAAGACCGGAAAACAGGTCCCGACCCTATGCCCTTATTGTTCGGTCGGTTGCGCGCAGATAGCTCTGGTGAACGACCAGGGCAAGATCATCGATATCCAGGGCAATCCCGACTCGCCGATCAACCAGGGGACGCTTTGCCCCAAAGGCGCGGCCACCTACCAGTTCGTGAACAATGACCTGCGCTGGACCACGGTGAAATACCGCGCGCCCGGCAGCGACCATTGGGAGGACAAACCGCTTGACTGGGCCATGGACAGGATCGCGGAACTCACAAGAAAAACACGCGACGTGAGCTTCAACGAATTTAAGGACATGCCCGACGGGAAGGGCGGTACGGCTAAGAAGCGCGTCATGAATACCTATGCCATCGCTTCCCTGGGCGGCGCAACCATGGACAACGAGTGGAACTATGCCCACCAGAAGCTGATGCACGCGATCGGCGTCGTCTACCTCGAAAACCAGGCACGGATATGACACTCTTCCACGGTCCCCGGTCTGGGGGTCTCCTTCGGTCGCGGCGGTTCCACAACCTTTCCGCGCGATCTCGTCAACTCCGACGCAGTCCTGATCATGGGCTCCAATATGGCTGAATGCCATCCCGTTGCGTTTCGCTGGCCGCTTAAAGCAAAAAC
>JBGPIG010000063.1:0-10649 GCA_041484745.1 Nitrospirota bacterium
AGGGGAATGGAAATTGGGAAGGCAGCTTCCGCAGGATGAGGAGATCCGACGCCAGATCGAATCTCTAGAGGCGGTCAGCCGGATCACCCTTGATACTCAGGCCATGACAGGATGGGACAGCGGCCTCATAATATTCCTCATGCGTATCATCGAGATCGGCTCCGAAATGCATATTCCTGTCGAGAAGGACGGCCTGCCGGCGGGAGTCCAGCGGATACTGGCCCTTGCCTCTGCAGTTCCAGAAAGGAAAGGCACCCGCACGGAAACAACGAAAATCTCCTTTCTCGACAAGGTCGGCGACTCTGCGATCGCTTACTGGCGTTCTAGTCTCGCGATGCTCGCTTTCATCGGGGAGGCCTCCGGCGCCTTTATGAGGTTGCTCGTGGGAAAGGCCCAATTCCGCCCCTCTGATCTTCTTCTCACGATGCAGGAATGCGGTGCGCAGGCTCTTCCGATCGTCTCCCTCATCAGCATTCTCGTCGGTCTCATACTCGCCTTCATCGGTGCCGTCCAACTCAAGCTTTTCGGTGCACAGATTTACGTCGCCAGCCTCGTCGGGATCGGGATGGTCCGGGCGCTTGCAGCTATTATGACCGGGATCATCATGGCCGGCCGTACGGGAGCATCATTCGCCGCACAGCTCGGCACGATGCAGGTGAATGAGGAAATAGATGCTTTTAAGACCCTTGGTATCTCGCCCATGGAATTCCTCGTGCTACCGAGAATGCTCGCCCTTTTTTTCATGATGCCTCTATTGAGTCTTTATGCAGACTTGATGGGAATACTTGGCGGCCTGATCGTCGGGGTCTCGATGCTCGACCTGAGTTTCATGGAATACTTCAACAAGACTCGTGAATCCGTGCACCTGAACGATTTTTGGGTCGGGCTCTTCAGTGCCGCGGTCTTCGGCGTTCTCGTGGCGCTCGCCGGCTGCCTCCGTGGAATGCAGTCCGGACGGAGCGCTCAAGCAGTCGGTGAAGCGACGACCTCGGGAGTGGTGACGAGCATAGTCAGCATCGTTGTGGCAATGGCCGTGATAACCGTCGTTTGTAATGTGCTGAATATCTGAGGAGTGCAGAGAAATGATTGAGAAAGCAGCGCCCCATATCATTGTACAGGACCTGACCGTGGCTTACGGGAGCAATGTGATCCTCCGTGACCTCACCTTTACCATTAACAGGGGGGAGATATTCATAATCATGGGAGGAAGCGGCGGCGGCAAGAGCACCGTTTTGCGGAGTATTGTCGGACTTCTTCCGCCGACAAAAGGGCAGGTCCTCTATGACGGCCTGAATTTCTGGTCCGCAGGGCCCGAAGAACAGAGGAGCATCATGAGAAAAATCGGCATACTTTATCAGGGCGGCGCCCTCTGGAGCTCTCTCACCCTTGCTGAAAACATTGCCCTACCGCTCCAGCAATATACGGATCTGAGCCGGGGTCAGATTCAGGAGATCGTCCTGCTCAAGCTCGCACTTGTCGGACTCGCTGGCTTCGGGAAGTACTATCCGTCTGAGATCAGTGGCGGCATGAGGAAGCGCGCCGGACTGGCCCGGGCCATGGCATTAGACCCTGAAATCCTCTTCTTCGATGAGCCTTCTGCCGGGCTCGATCCGATCAGCGCACATCTGCTTGACGAGCTGATCATCGAACTGAGGAATAGTCTGGGGGCCACGGTAGTTGTTGTGACCCATGAACTGGCAAGCATCTTTGCGATCGGGAACAACTCAGTCTTTCTCGACGGCGACACGAAAACGATGATCGCTGCGGGAGAGCCCGGGAAACTTCTTTCCGGGTCTAAGGACCCAAAAGTGATCGGCTTTCTGACCCGGGGTGAGGGACGTGCACAAGAGAGGATAAGGTAGATATCGATGACCGAGGAGAAAAACAATGAGTAAACAGGCAAGCAAGACGCTCATCGGCGCTTTTGTCGTGGGCGCTTTGGGTCTCGTCATAGCGGGCGTAGTCGTTTTCGGTTCAGGCAAGTACTTCAGGAAGGTCTATAAGAATGTGATGTTCTTTGAGGGCTCGGTGCAGGGGCTCCAGATCGGGGCACCGGTTGTGTTCCGTGGCGTCCATATAGGGCACGTAACCAACGTTGTCATGGAGCTCAATTCAAAAGACCTCATCGCTTTCATCCCGGTTTACACTGAGATCTATCAGGATAAAATCGTGCCACTAGGGGGCGATGGCAATCATAGCGATAATCTACAGTATTTTCAAGCATTGATAGAGAAAGGACTGAGAGCCCGGCTAGAGCCGCAGAGTTTTGTCACCGGCCAGCTCGTGGTCAATGTTGATTTCTATCCGAATACCCCAATCAGACTTGTAGGTTTTGAAAAGGAGTATCCCGAGATCCCGACAATTCCTTCGGGTATTGAGCAACTGAAAAAAAGAATGGAGGAATTGCCGCTCGCGGAAATCGCTGACCGATTAAACGAAACCCTTGCAGGTATGAATAAGCTCCTCAATTCCCGGGACCTGCACGCAAGTCTCGGCTCGCTGAATCAGTTACTCAAAAACACTGATGCGCTCGCGAAGAATCTGAATACCAAGGTCGAGCATCTGGATTCGGAGCAGATCGCGGCGAGCATCAAAGAAACCCTGTCGGCAGCCCAGGGCACTCTGAACGAAACACGCAAAACGGTCGAAAATATCAACGGAATTGCAGCGCAGAATGCAAATCTTGGATATGAGATAGGCAGCACGTTTGAGCAGATAAATGATCTTTCGCGTTCCATCCGTGTGTTAGCGGATTACCTCGAGCGCCATCCTGAAACCTTGCTTAGAGGGAAGAGCCCCGCTAAAGAAGATTGAAATGAGAACTAGTCTTTTGGATCAGCATGCACTCTTTACCCTCTCATTATTCGTGATGATTCTGACCGGGTGCGCCAGTTCACCGTCGTCGAAGTTCTATCAATTAAACCCGGCACAGAGCAGGACTTCGGTCAGCGATGTTTCGCCCTACCAAAGCCTGGTTATTGCCATAGGCCCCGTTCGCATATCCGACTATCTTGACCGACCTCAGATAGTGACCCGCTCGGGCAAGAATGAACTTAAGCTTTCGGAATTTGACCGATGGGCCGGCTCTCTTGAGAGCGATATCAGCCGTATCCTCGTAGAGGACATCTCCAGCCTTCTTCCTGCTGATCGTTTTTCCGTCATGCGCTGGATACCCACCCTGGAGAGTCAGGTGCCCGCTTCGTACAGAGTCGAAGTGTTTGTGGACCGTTTCGAAGGAACGCTCGGTGATTCAGCGCTACTCAAGGCCCAATGGAGAGTATTTGCCCAAGACAGGAGGTTGCTCCTGCAAAAGGAATCGCGGATCAGCGAACAGGTGCATGGCAGCAGTTTTGACGCACTCGTTGCCGCGATGAGTAGCGCTCTTGAGAGACTGAGCCGCGATATCTCCGGAGAAATCGCGTCTGTTCTCCAGAAGGAGCCGACAAGAAAATCGTTTCCAGAGAGGGAGTCTAACCGATGAAAAAAAGCAAGTTCAGATACCTTCCCCAATTATGGACCGAAGAACGGAACCTGACTTGGTTGCTTGTAGCTCTGATATTGGATACGTTTATACTCGATCTTCTGGTCAGTGTGCTCAACAGGGGGCTTGTGGTCGAGGTTATTATAAGCAGTTTAGCCTTCTCAGCCATACTCTTATTGGGACTTCTTACCTTAACTAGACATAAAGTCATCCAGATTTTTTTTGCGGGGATTACTGTATTAATCGTCGCGGTTCGATTCGGACATTTGGTCTTCGGAGAAAAGTGGCTGCTGACTTGGGACATCTTGCTGTCGATGATGTCCCTCATCACTTTTGTGATTGTTCTTTTGATTAATGTCTTCCGGGAGCGTCCGGTGACAGAACACCGCATTCGCGGGGCTGTTGCCGCATACTTGCTAATCGCAATAATATTTGCTTTGGGCTATCTCCTGATCGATTTTCTGATCCCCGGGGCTTTTCACTTCCCGGACAACGTACGAGGGGTTGGCGACTCACAATTGGTCAGGACCTTCTATTATTTCAGCATCTCCACCCTTACCACACTTGGATACGGGGACATTACTCCTGTACACCCTTTTGCTCAAAAGCTGGCGATGATGGAGGCTCTTATCGGTCAGCTTTACCCAGCCACCCTTATAGCGCGGCTGGTTACTTTGCGGCATACTACTGGACGGACAGATAAAGACAATTAAAGATCTATTCAGCCCTTGCACTCAAGCAGATTCATCATAGCCTCCTGCTGGAAAGACAGTCGCTACAAAGTGGCTGAGTTGGAGAAGGAATCAATGGAGATTGGATATCAAAAGAATTCGGCCAGAGAAAACCACTCGGATGCTGAGAAGAAAGTACAGATATCAAGGAAGTAAATTGGCCCAGGGAATCAAGAAGCAATGTCTGCTTCATCAAGATATGTTCTATTAAGATTATGGCGTGGGAAAATGGACACTGATCCCTAATTAAGAGCCAAGAATACGATCCCGGGGATAAATAATAGCTATTTCTAGTACTATGCACTCTGTGCAGCGAAGAGGACATGCGAATTTGTTTTGTAAATACTCGTCCCTTCATGCAGATCTTCTGCTGCCCAGGGCCGAAGGAAATGCCTGGATTTCTCATTCTAGCCCTCAATGTGCTTGCATTTATCCCCAGCACTTCTGCAGCCCCCCCTTCCCATGGACTTTGCCTTTTGTAAGATCGAGAACATATTTAATGTGGCGCGCCATTACATCATCTATTGATAGAGATTCACTGCCTGAGAGCTGAACAATTGTTTCCTTTGTCTCTTGGCGAGGCAGCAGATTATTAAAAACTAGTGGTTCTCCTTCCTTGTTTACGATACGTGCCCGCTCCACAAAAGTTTCAAGGTCCCTTACGTTTCCCGGCCAATCGTACGCCTTAGAAACTTTCAAAATGCATTTTTATCAAATATAACTATTTTGGATGATTATTGCCAAATATAACAAGAAAAATGTGGCATATGACACTCATGAGATTCCATCTTATACATCTCATTGAAAATGCGCTTTTTTATGTCTGGCACGATAGTGGCAATAGAGCAATCCGGAACGCGGTTATGCCCGTTCGTCATGAATTTAAATATGAAGTTGTCAAATAGCGAGGAGAATAAGTTATGAAACCAATCAATATCATTATCATTGCGGCAAGTTTGTTGGTTATGGCGCTTCCGGCGTGTTCATCGAGCACAAAAGCCGAACAGGCAGCCAGTACGCCGATACCTGTCAAAATCGGCAAATCCAATCCTGTACAGGATCATGAAAAAGTAGTGGTCAGCGGTACGGTTGTTCCTCCCGCTGCGCCATCCAATGTGTCGTTTCTCGTACCCGGCAAGGTAATACAAGTCAGCCCACGAGAAGGCGACTATGTAAGGAAAGAGCAGCTATTGGCCTCGATCGACCCGACCGATTACGAGCTGGTGCTTACCGCAGCCTCGAAACAAGCTGATATGGCCCGAATAGCATTTGAACGCGCCGCGGATGAGCATCGGCGGATGAAAATGCTGTTCGACTCAAAGAGCCTGGCACCGAACGATTATGAAAAATTCAAGTCCGCATATGAAGCTTCCGGGCAACAGCACGAGCAGGCCATAGCTTCGGAAAAAATAGCCCGGAAACGCCTCGCCGATACAGAACTCCGCGCGCCGGTAAGTGGATTCATTTCAAAAAGGGCGATCGAGCCCGGGGAAACAGCAGGCCCGGGGCGGCCGGTCTTCGAAATCGTCAACCTTGACACCGTAGAAGTCAGTGTCGGAGTGCCTGAGACCGACGTGCATCTCGTACGTGTCGGTCAGAAGGTTGCTATTACCCTGCCGGCATTGCCGGGGAGCTCATTCACGGGGGACATACGTCTTGTGAACGTTTCCGCCGATCCCGGAACCCGCACGTTTATGACGCGCATCACGATTCCGAACCCTGAGCACACTCTCCGGATAGGCATGGTTGCAGAAGCGCGGATTCGAGGAGATAAAGTCGTCAAGATGCTCACCGTGCCGATAGAAGCGATTGTTCGCGACGCGCAGGGCGCCACGATGGTCTACGTCTACTATCCCGATCAGAAACGTGTGTACGCCAAGCGCGTCGAAATCGGCATGCCCTACGAAAAAGACCTGGGAATAAGAAGCGGGCTGACCGGTGACGAATGGATTGTGCTGGCAGGACAGACGAAGATCAGAGACGGTTCCGCCGTAGCGGCTACAGAGGCAACAGAGCGGCCGGAAACGACTTCGGTGGAAGGAGTGCGTAAATGAAATCGGTTAAATTTTCACTTGGCTACCCGGCCGTAACGCTGATATTGACGGCGGCGGTCCTCCTGGTCGGCATCCATGCCTTCCTGAAAATGCAACGGACTGAAGATCCGACGATTACCATCAGAACGGGAATTGTGGCCGCGATGTACCCTGGAGCGACCTCCGATCAGGTGGAAAAGCAGGTAACGAAGACCCTGGAAAAACACATCTTCAAATTCCCGGAGGTGCGGAAGGAGAAGACCTATTCAACGAGCCGCCCCGGCCTCGTCATCATCAACGTCGAGCTGGAGGACAACATAAAGAATTCCGATCAGTTCTGGGCGAAGCTGCGCCATGAGATGAACCTGGTTCGCGCCACAGAACTTCCGAGCGGGGTCATGGGACCGGTGGTCAATTCCGATTTCGGTGATACGGTTGCCATGCTGATCGCCGTCCACGGTAAACGGTATGGATACCGCGAGCTGCGCGATTATGTGGACAAGATTCAGGACGAGATGCGCACCGTTCGCGATGTGGGAAAACTCGCGACCTACGGAACGCAGCCGGAAGAAATCCGGATCACCAGCAGTCCGGAAAGAATAGCGCAGTATTTCGCCGACCCGCGCCAGGTGGCATATGCGCTCATGCAGCGAAACGCCGTCCAGAGCGCGGGGCATTTCGAGGCGGACGGATCGAAAATTCCTCTCAGGACCACCGGAGTTTTCAACACCGAAAATGAAGTACGGAATGTGCTTGTCGACGTTTCCAAGGACGCCCACCCGATATACATCAAGGATTTCGCGGAAGTGGAGCGCAGGTACGAGGACCCGACGTTCATGGTGCGCTATGACGGCGATCCTTGCCTGCTTCTGTCGGTTGAGATGCAGAAGGGAAAGAATGTCGTCGAACTCGGTGAACAGCTGGAAAAGGTCTTTCAACGCCTCAAGGTGCTCCTTCCCCCCGATGTTCAACTGGACCTGGTCGCCAACCAGCCGGGGGTCGTAAAAGAGCGGATTACGGGGCTGAGCCACGAATTCCTTCTCGCAATCATTGCGGTAATCATCGTTACCATCGTACTCCTCCCCCTGCGGGTCGCTCTCATAGCATCCCTGGCCATCCCGATAAGTTTGTTCGGAACCCTTGGCGTCATGGATTCGATGGGGATAGCCCTTCATCAGGTCTCGATTGCGGCGCTCATCATGGTCCTTGGGATCGTCGTGGACAACGCAATCGTGATTGTCGACAACTACGTGGAACTCCTCGATCGGAAAGTGCCGTTGCCTGAGGCGGCCTGGAGAAGCGCGAGCGACGTCTTCGTCCCGGTTCTTGCGGCGACCATAACGATCATCGCCTCGTTCCTGCCGCTCCTGATCCTCACGGGTTCTGTCGGAGAGTTTATCATGGCGCTTCCCGTCACGGTAGCGATCGCGTTGGCGGTTTCTTTCGTCGTGGCCGTCTTCGTAACACCCCTGCTCTGCAGCTTCTTCATCAAGAAAGGGCTGCATGACCACGGGGCCGCGGGGGCCAGTGGCAAGGAGAAGAAAGGCCTGCTCGACCGGCTCCAGGACCAGTACGGGGTCTGGATCAAATTTTTCATGAACAAAAAGTGGCTGACCGTGACCCTCGGGGTCGCTGCGGTCGCTTCCGGAATCATACTCTTTGCATTCGTGCCTCAGCAGTTCTTTCCATCGGCCGAGCGCAACCAGTTCGTCATCGATGTCTGGATGCCTCAGGGAACGCGGATCGAGGCCACTGATGCAGTCATGGGCCGGATCGAAAAAGCACTGGGTTCCAGTAAAGAAATCACCCACTACGCCACCTTCGTCGGTCAGAGCGCTCCGCGATTCTATTATAACGTGAATCCGCAGCAGCCTGACGGCGCCTATGGTCAATTCGTTGTCAATACCGCCTCGGTCGAGGCGACCTCACGGCTGGTAAAGGAGTTGCGTCCTGCGCTGGCGGCATTAGCGCCGGAAGCGATGGTGATCGTAAAGGAACTCCAGCAGGGTTCACAGATGGAGGCTCCCATAGAAGTACGCATCTCTGGTGACGATATCACGGAATTAAAACAGCTCGGGGACAAGGTACAGGGAGTCCTGGAGAGCATACCGTCTTCACAGTACGTGCATCGGGACTACTTTAACGATTCATACATGCTGGACGTTAAAGTCAACGACGAGCTGGCAAACCGGCTCGGAATTACGGACGCGTCCGTCTCACAAACCCTGTCCGGCGCTTTTGACGGCGGCGCGGTGAGTACCTTCTGGGAAGGAGACCGGCCGGTCACGATCAAGCTGCGGCTCGACCAGTCATCACGTTCTCAGTTCGCGGACATCGGCAACACCTATCTCAACTCGGAGCTGACCCGTGCCAGGGTACCACTCCGCTCTGTCGCTACGCTAAATCCGGAGTGGCAAACAAGCAGGCTCGTTCGCAGGAACGGCGTGCGCACCTTGACGGTCCGGGCGTTCATGAAGCCGGGGTGCTATGCCTCGCAGCTCCTTAAGGAGGCGATGCCGCGGATCAAGGCCTTGGAACTGCCGGCGGGATACCGGATCTCCTACGGCGGCGAAAAGGATAACCAGGATGAGACGTTCCCCAAGATGATCGCTGCTCTTGCGATCAGCCTGGTGGCGATCTTCCTAGTTCTGCTCGTGCAGTTCAGGAACATCTCGGAACCACTCGTGGTGATGTCCTCGATCCCGCTCACCCTTTTCGGGGCGATCTTAGGCCTGATCATCACTCACAACCCCTTCGGTTTCACCGCCTTCATGGGGCTCATCAGCCTGTGCGGCATCGTCGTGAGAAACGGCATCATCCTGGTCGACTACTGCAACGAAAAGATCGCCGGGGGGGCCGCTCTGGAACAGGCTGCCCAGGAAGCGGGGGCACGGCGGCTGCGGCCCATCTTCCTTACTACAATGGCTGCCGCCGTGGGGATGGTCCCCATGATCCTCTCCGGTTCGAGCCTCTGGAGCCCGCTGGGGAGCGTCATGGCCATCGGGCTGATATGTTCCATGTTTTTCACCCTGCTGGTGGTTCCGGTCCTGTATGTGATAGTCAAATCAAGAAGGACCACGTCTTACGCTCAGATCGTCACCACTATCGTATGTTGTACGCTTTTTGCGGCAGGACAGGCTTCAGCGGAACCGTTGAAACTATCGCTTCCGGAAGCCGTTGATCTGGCGCTCAAACAGAATACCGCGCTGAAAATTTCCCGTGCGAAAGTTCAGGAAAACAATGAACGCACTGTATCTACAAGGGCGAATTATTTTCCGCATCTGTCAAACGAGACGTCATATGGCAGCCTTTCTAACAGCCAAGTAATTAAAATCCCTGCCGGCAGCCTGGGCACGGTTCCCGGTTTGGGACCATTCCCGGCTCAAGATACACCGATCAAGCAAGGGTCGGGATCGGTTCTGGTCACAACCACGAAACTGACCCAGCCGCTTACGCAACTGTTCAAAATCAATGAAGCCAACGAAATCGCAAAGGCTGATCGTAAGATAGCGCAGTCGGATGAGCGAAAGACCGAACAAGAAATCATATTCGGCGTGCATCAGCTTTACTATGGATTACTGATCGCTCAAAAACAAAAAGACGCGGCGCAGGCCGCGTTGAACGCCGCGCAGGAAGGACTGAACGAAAGCAAAGACGCCGTCAGGGCCGGCAATGCGCTCGATGTTGTTGAAACAGGAAACCGGGTGCAACTCCTCCAAAACCGGCAGCTTCTGCTCGCAGCGGAAAACCAGATTTCCGATATGACATCGGAGCTGAACAATCTTTTGGGGCTGCCTCTGGAAACAGCGCTGGATCCGGCTGAAATTGACGATTCGGGCCCCACACCACAAACGCTCCAACAGTATCTTCAGGAGGCACTCGCCAGCAATCCTGAACTGCAAGCGGCAAAGGAGACCGTGGAAAAGGCAAGCCATGCCGTCAGCGCCGCCCAGGATGAATATATTCCCGATGTCAGTCTGTTTGCGAGCCATACCTATCAGAATGGTTCGGCGTTCTTTGAGCATAACATCGGGATGGTCGGTGTGCAGATGACATGGAATATATTCGATTGGGGAAGCCGCCGTGGCGTTGTGGGTGAGCGGCGAGCACAGCGTATTCAGGCCAAGGAAAATGTAAAACGGTTGGAAGACGGCATCACCGTTGAAATCACCAAGGTTTATCGGAGGCTGGAGCGGACCAAACAGATGGTGGAAGTAGCAAGAGAAGCGGTTGCGCTCCAAAAAGAGAACGAGCGACTGAACGCCAACAGTCTTGAAGCCGGCGTCATTAGGAAAGCGCAATATGCCGAATCGGTTGCAGCAACCAAGAAAACCGAGTGGGATGAACTCCAGGCTATTTTGGGATACCGGCTTGCCCGAGCTGAACTCGACCGGATCGTCGGCG
>JBGPIG010000064.1:0-10642 GCA_041484745.1 Nitrospirota bacterium
CAGTACTTGTTGCTATGGGATTACTCACCTTACTTATCGTCATTAAAGAGTCAGTAAGGAAGCCGGATGAAAAAAATAAAGGGAGAAAGATATTCTTGTTGCTTTGGATCTTTCTTGTAATAGCATATAATATGTTGATTTTTCCCTGGATTGCTGCTAGGCATTTGCTTCCAATTTTCCCTCCTCTGATAATGCTCCTCGTTAACGGGCTACAAAGTGGGCAGAAATCTTATAAGATGATTGCAATTGCTTCTGCCCTATCCCTCTCAATTCTTTTCGGTTTAGGGAGCGCCTATTCGGACTATAAATTTGCCGATACATACCGCGAGGTTGCCCGTGACATTAAGGATATTAAACATGACAATAAAGTCTGGTATATCGGCAAGTGGGGTATGGAGTATTATATGGACAAAGCAGGGGCCCGATATCTTCTGGCAGAATCGGATGAGCCGCAGGAAGGCGACTTTGTGGTACTTCCTGAAATGCCGAGATTTTGGATGCCATCCCCACAGCTCCAGGTGAGACTTTCCTTATATGCCGAAAAAGAATATATTTCAGCGCTCCCGCTCAGGTTGTATAACGGGAGAAGTCATGCTGGTTTTTATAGCAGTGCAGGTGGACTGCTGCCCTTTTCTTTTTCGCGGGAACCTGATGAGGTCTTTCTGCTATTTAAAGTCATAAGATAATTTTTTTATAAGGTGACAGGTGTGATTGAAATTCCAGGGAAATTACGCTTAATAAAGAATTCGAAGGAAAAGCTTGTATTGCTCTTTTTTTGCATTCTATCTTTACTGTTTGCGACAAGCCTGTTTAAGAACATCTCCTATCCTCTCTTCTGGGCCGATGAAAGCATGACCGCAATGGGAGGTGTCAGAGTTCTGGAATTCGGTTACCCGAAAGTCCATGATGGCAAGAATGTGCTGTATGACTTAAAGCATTCTAATCCTTCTTTAGGCATTGATGAAAAAACTGATGCCTATATCGGCGGCGCCAACTGGGGCCAGTATTACATTGCCGCCGTCGGTGTCAAATTGGCCGAACTTACAGATGACATATTTGCGAGGACTGCCATTATCAGGTCTATCTTTGCGCTTATCGGATTGGCCGGACTGGCAATCCTGGCGCATCTTGGCAGGCAATTTTTCCAAACCAATCTATCCAAAACAGGGTTCCTTACGTTGTTTGTTTTTTTTGAAGTTATCTCGGTGCCGTTAGTGCTTCACCTTCGTGAGGCTAGATATTATTCACTGCTTGTGTTCTTAACAGCGCTTACTGCGTTTATCTATACTCGATATCGAATCCTGAAAATAACAAGGTATTTGACGTATGTCTTACTCATGGCATTCTTATTAATTATAGTGTTCATTAATTTCTCGCCGGTCTATTTTATTCTCTTTGCTTCGATCTCCATGTTTGAGTCGATACCACTTATAAAAGATCTCATCTCAAAATATCGTGGGGAAAGGAGTAAGACCGGCACTGCTGATTTCACCCTAAAGGAGATTTTCAAGGATTATCTTCTGGCATTGCTGCCTGTGATCATTTCACTGATAGCGGTTTTACCGCTGATATTTTTTTTCAAGATATTTTATATTGCGAAGGAGATGTCAAATTATAATATGTTTGGATTGGGAAAGTATGTTGAAAACCTTTCCGTCATTTGGCGATATTTTGCATCATCCGATTTTATTTATTTGGCTATCTTCTCGAAGATCTGCCTTGTCTTTTGTCTTATCAAATCATCGGATAAAGACATCTCCCCAACCGCCAAGTTCAGGGTCAGGTTTTCGAATTTATTAACTGTCATTTTCATGATCTATTTCTTTGCTATAGCAAGAATTCCCAATTTCCCCTTTACCAGGTATTTCATCCCGCTCCAGCCGATTTTGGCGCTCATTATGCTCTTGGACTTAGCCACAGTTTATAACTTTATTTCCCAACCGCTCCAGCCGATTTTGGCGCCCATTATACTTTTAGACTTTACCTCAGTATATAATTTTATTTCCCAACTTCGATTGGCTGTAAGGCCTTATTATAAGGACGTTTTAGTAGTAATATGCGTTGTTTTTCTTTTTTTTAATGTGTCAAAAAATTATGAATACCTGAAAGGTCATGTTTATGAAGTATATAACCAATACCGAGGTCCGTTGGATTATCTCATACCATTCATTAAAGAGAACTATAAGAATACTGATGTCCTTGTGATTGCCACGAACTATGAAGAAACCTCATTCATGTATTACCTTAATGCGAAAGTCACTGTTGGATTCGTAGGAAACAATTTAGAGCAAGACTCCAAAATTGTGCCGGATATTATTGTATATCGGAAATGGCACAGAATTTTCTTGCCGGTATTCCGTAACTTTTTAGAGGAACAGCCTTACGGCCGCATATCTTTTCCCGTGGCTGATTATCCCGTAAACAATCTCCCTGAATTGAACTGGGCACCGCCATTTGAGCATCAATTTCGGACCGAGGAATCTGAAGATGAAGAGGAAAAGGTAGATATTTTTGTGAGAAAGTGAATGGATCGGAGAGGTCAAATACTTATTCGGGAAACCGGAGAAAAAGAACATGATCGGTACGCTATTTTTTATTGCTGGAAAAACCTACGCCTACTGTGGTACTATGCGCCGCTATGGCAAAGATCCTCGAAAAAAGGCTTATCCGCACGCCCGATGTGTTCTTCTATAAGATCGCCGCACCCCTGATATCCCCAAAAGCGCAACCGGGCCAGTTCGTCATCATCCGCCTTCACGAAAAGGGGGAGCGGATCCCCCTGTCCCTCGCCGATATCAACCCCGTGGAAGGGACCATCAGCCTGATCGTCATGGCCGTGGGGAAGACGACGACCGAACTGTCGGGTTGCCGGGAAGGCGACGATATCCTCGACCTCTGCGGCCCCCTGGGCATGCCCACCCATATCGAAAAGGTCGGGAAGGTGGTCCTCGTGGGCGGCGGGTTCGGCGTGGCGCCGCTCTATCCCATCGCGCGAGCGTTCAAGGCGGCGGGTAATACCGTCACCGTCGTGATGGGCGCGCGGAGCAAGGACCTCTTGATCTACGAACAGGAAATGCGGCAGGTATGCGATCGCGTCATCATCACCACGGACGACGGGAGCAGCGGGATGAAGGGTTTTGTGACCATGGCGCTCAAACAGGAACTGGAGACAAAGGGAGCGGACCTGGTCATGACCGTGGGACCGGCCATTATGATGAAGTCTGTATCAGTGACGACGAAGCCCTTCGGCGTTAAAACAACCGTGAGCCTGAACCCGATCATGATAGACGGGACGGGGATGTGCGGCGGTTGCCGCGTCTCCGTGGCCGGCGTTACAAAGTTCGCGTGCATCGACGGGCCCGAGTTCGACGGGCACGAGGTGGACTGGGACCTGCTCATGAACCGTCAACAAACGTACCGACGCGAAGAGAAAGAATCGTTCGAAGCATGGAAAAATCGTCATGAACGCATGCTGGGGACGGAGAGGAAACCTGTCTGTGAGTAACCGGGACCAGGGCGGCATGGTCGGCGCGGGCGGAGAAAAGAAACAGTCCGCAAAGATCACCCCTCATAAAACACCCATCCCCGAGCAGGAGCCCCGGAAAAGACGTTTGAACTTCGGGGAGGTCTCCCTTGGGTATACGCGCGAGCTGGCCCTGGCGGAAGCGGGGCGATGCCTGAACTGCAAGGAGCCGAAGTGCGTGACCGGGTGCCCGGTGAGCGTCCCCATCCCCCGGTTCATTCAGGCGATCAAGTCGGGCGAGTTCGACAAAGCGATCGAGATAATACGGAGCGCGAACCTCCTGCCCGCGGTCTGCGGCCGCGTCTGTCCCCAGGAAAGCCAGTGCGAGAAAGACTGTACCCTCGGGAAGAAGTTTGAGCCTGTGGCCATCGGCCGTCTGGAGCGGTTTGCCGCGGACTGGACGGCGGAAAAGGGCCCGGGTACGGCGCCCCGGACACCGGCGCCCACCGGGAAGAAGGTCGCGGTCGTCGGCAGCGGTCCCTCGGGGCTGGCCTGCGCTTTTGATCTTGCCAAACAGGGCCATCGGGTGACCATATTCGAGGCCTTGCACGAGGCGGGCGGGGTGCTGGTCTACGGCATTCCCGAGTTCCGTCTCCCCAAGAAGATCGTCGCCCGCGAGATCGAGGTCCTCAGAGCCATGGGCGTCGCGATCGTCACGAACGCGGTGGTGGGCAAACTCATCAGTGTGGACGAGATTATGGCGCAGTTCGACGCCTGCTTCATCGGCGCTGGAGCGGGGTTCCCGAAGTTTATGGACATCGAGGGCGAGCACTTGAACGGCGTATATTCGGCCAATGAGTTCCTGACGCGGATCAACCTGATGCGCGCCTACTCCGCGACCGAGTACGATACGCCGATCCGGCGAGGAGAACGGGTCGCGGTCGTGGGCGGGGGCAATGTCGCCATAGACGCGGCGCGGACGGCCCTTCGTCTGGGGGCCCGGGAAACGGTCATTGTCTACCGCCGCACGGAAGAGGCCATGCCGGCGCGGCGCGAAGAGGTACATCACGCGAAAGAGGAGGGGGTCGTCCTCGAACTCCTGACGAGCCCGGTCAGGATCATCGGCGAGAACGGCCATGCCGTCGCCCTCGAATGCGTGCGTATGGAACAGGGAGAACCCGATGCGAGGGGACGCCGGCGTCCGGTGCCGAAAAAAGGGTCCGAGTTCCTGGTCCCCGCCGATACGGTGATCATGGCCGTGGGCACGAACACGAACCCTCTCGTGTCCCGGAGCACGAAGGACCTGGCCGTCAACGACTGCGGTTACATCATCGCCGAAGAGAGAACAGGCCGCACCAGCCGCGTGGGGGTGTACGCGGGGGGGGACATCGTGACCGGCTCCGCCACGGTCATATCAGCGCTCGGCGCCGGAAGAAAAGCGGCGCTGGCGATCCACGACTATCTGACGGGTGAACCACGCTAGGCCGTCAAACCGGAGCCGATCCGCCGTTTACGGCCCCGTCTTCTCATGATGGCGGCGGGTCCCGGATGAACGGTAAACTCCTTGACACCTGTAAATCGATATGTTAATTTACCGCCACTATTTTTTCGCGGGAGGGTGAGTTGGAAAATCCAAAAGGAATCGTTGAAATCGCAGCGGAAAAGGTCTGGAAGTTCTTCTCGTCCGTGAAGCTCGCAGTCGTGCTGCTTATCATCCTGGCCATCGTTTCGGTGATCGGCACGGTGATCCAGCAGAACGAGGCCCCGGAGAAATATCTGCAGGAGTACAGCCAGTCCACGGTCCAGCTGTTCGAGATGCTCGGGTTCTTCGACATGTACCACACGTGGTGGTTCGTGCTCATCCTCTTCCTCTTTACGGCGAACCTGACGGTGTGTACGCTTGAACGGCTCCCCCATACGCTGCGGATCATCACCGCGCCGCTGAAACCGATCGACGACGACAGTTTGAAAGCAGTGCCGTTCAAGAAGGAAATAACCTTTAAGGGCGGCATGGACAAGGCCGAGGAAGTTGCGGTCAAGGCGCTGAGCGCCCGGCGGTACAATTATATTAAGTCCAAGGATTCGGAAGGCCCGCAGCTCATGACCCAGAAGGGGGTGTACAGCCGGCTGGGCGTGTACATCACCCATACCAGCATCATCCTCATTTTCGTCGGAGCGCTGATCGGCTCTTTCTTCGGGTTCAAGGCGTGGCTGAACCTTCCCGAAGGCGCCGCGTCCCAGGTCGTCTATCTCAGGAACGAGCCCCTGTGGGACCAGATCATGGCGGCGCTCGGGATCGCCAAGAGTCCGGTGATCCCCAATCCTGAGGGCGGCGTTCCCGCCATGCCGCTCGGGTATTATGTCCGGTGCGACAACTTTGACGTGGATTATTATATAAACGCTTCGGGAATGCCGACCGGCATGCCGTCCGAATATCATAGTATACTGAGCGTTTTCGACCTGAACAGTCAGAAGATTCTGGAGAAGCGCATCCGGGTGAACGATCCGCTCACGTATCACGGCATTACCTTCTACCAGTCAAGCTACGGGACGGTCCCTGGCGGCGCCGGCAAGATCCTCCTGAACGTGCGTCCCAAGAACGATCCTCAATCAGCCGGTGAGACGGTGTCAATCGACCCCGGCGGTTCCGTGTATGTCAAATCCATAGACCGGACGGTCGTGGCGCTGGGGTTCGCACCCTACGGCATGCGGAACCCATCCACGGGCGAGGTGCAATTCTACCACAGCGAGAACAATGAGTTCATTAACCCCACCGTGGGACTGGAAGTGTTCAAAGGCAAAAAATCGGTATTCAAGACCTACGTCATGAAAACGGATGTCGGGACGCCTTCCATGCCCGAAGACTACGTCATCAGCTACCGGGGCTACTGGGGATCTCGCTATACCGGCCTCCAGGTCACCAAGGACCCGGGCGTGTGGGTTGTCTATACAGGCTTCATCCTGCTCTGCATCGGGCCGCTTATCGCGTTCTTCGGCTCTCACAAGAAGCTCTGGGTCAGGGTCCAGGACCGGAAGGGCCAGGCGGTCATCACCGTGGCAGGCACCGCGAACAGAAACCGGCTGGGGTTTGAGCGCGAGTTCAATGCACTCGTGGACGAGATTTCCAAGTAACAACGTAACTTCAGGAGGGTTCAATGGACAGTTCTTTGCTCTTCAGCACGGCAACCTTATGCTATCTGGCCGCGATGGTGCTCTATATCAGCTACCTGGCCTTTAAAAAGGAGGTCATCGGCAAAACCGCTACGGTTGTGACGCTGGCGGGGTTCGCGATCCAAACGATCGCACTGCTCCTGCGGTGGCGCGAGTCTTATCAGATGGACATCGGCAGGGTGCCGCTCTCGAATCTCTACGAGTCCCTGGTGTTCTTCACCTGGAGCACCGTGCTCATCTATCTCTTCGTTGAGTTCCGGTACAAGACGAGGGCCTTCGGCGCCTTCGTTCTGCCTATCGCATTTCTGGCGCTCGCGTTCCTCTCCGTTGCCCCCGGTATCAGCAAGGAGATCACGCCCCTGGTCCCCGCGCTCAAGAGCAACTGGCTCTTCTACCATGTATTGGTGAGCTTCCTCGGCTATGCGGCTTTCGGTGTGGCCTTTGCCGTCAGTATGATCTTCCTGCTCATGGACACGGAAGAACGCGGACCCACGAGCCATCTCTTTTACGGGATCGGGGCGATCGTGATACTTGCCCTGCTCGGCAATGTCATGGCAAGCCAGGGCGGCCAGATGAAGACGGCGTTCTGGATGGGACTCGGAGTCCTGGTTCTCGCCTGGTTCATCTACCTGATCGTGGTGGGGGCGAAGCACAAGTCGCAGGTCTATCTGTTCTGGTCCCTCTGTGTGACCATGACCGTGGGGCTGCTCATAGGAATGGGGATCGATTTCGTGTACCTGGTCTCGCTCCAGAACCTTGCCGCAGGCGAGTCGTTCAAGAAACATATGTTCGAAACGTCATTCCTCAATCAGTCGGCGCCGGTCGTGGCGATAAGCTGGATGGCGATCCTGGCCTTGTTCTGGCTGGTCTGGTCGCAAGGGATGCGGCTCAAGGCGCTGCTCAAGCAGTATATGCCCGACCAGGACCAGCTCGACGACGTTACCTATCGCATGATCGCCATTGGGTGGCCGCTCCTGACTGGCGGCATCATCACCGGTGCGGTCTGGGCGAACAGCGCCTGGGGTACGTACTGGAGCTGGGACCCGAAAGAGACCTGGTCGCTCATCACCTGGTTCATGTACGCCATTTATCTCCATGCGCGTTATGTCCGGGGCTGGAAGGGGACCCAGATGGCGGTGATATCGGCAGTCGGGTTCCTGGCGGTGATCTTCACCTACCTGGGGGTAAACCTGGTGCTCTCCGGTCTCCATTCGTACGGAGGGATGTAGCGGAGACGGCCCCGTTCGATCGGGTTAATCATCCTGACCTGGACAAGCCGGAACCAAAAGGGTAAAGCTAAAGGCGTCTCTCGCAATGGCCTATGAAAGAAAAGCGGCCACTTAGCACTTCCGCAAAGGACGCCAAGCGTCTTTGCGAGAAAATTTCCAGCCGTTTTGAGAAGAATTTGATTCCTCAGTTACTCTTCAGGAAATAGCAACGTTCGTAGTAATAGTTACCGCCGGTTCAAGACCTTTGACCGGCGGTTTTGTTTGTTCCGAAAGAGGAAACCCTTCCGGCATCATTCTTCCGCATCTCACCGTGTCACCGTGGCGTCCACGCGCTTGTCTATGGAATAGATAGGGTAGATCTTAAAGTCCTTGACCCATGGCTGTATGACGAAATAGTCCGCGCGGTGCCACATGAACAACCAGGGCGCATTCCGGATGATGCGGTCCTCTGCCTGGCGGTAGAGCCGGTACCGCTGCCGCTCGTCCATCGTGCGTTGCGCGGTTTCGATGATCCGGTCCAGTTCCGTGTCGATGCAGCGCGTGCGGTTCCCTCCGGACCCGATGCTTGCCGAGTGGAAGAGCGGGAAGAGAAAGTTCTCGGGATCGGGGTAATCCGCCCACCAGGAAAGCCAGAAGGCGTCCGGTTCCCCTTCGTTCACGGCATGTTTTAAGGCGCTCCAGTCGAGCTGCGTGATCTCGACCGTGAGGCCTACTTTTTTCAGGTAGCTTTGGATGACCTCGACGACATCGAGGACCTCCGCATCCATGGTGATGTACAATTTGACCGTGGCCCCCTCGGCGCCCGCCTCCCGTATCAATGCGGCGGCCTTCGCAGGGTCGTAGCGGTATCCGGCCAGGGCCCGCTGCCATGCGCCGACTTTCCACAATCCCGGCGGAATGGGCCCTGTTGCAAGCACCCCGCGCTTTTCAAAGACCGTGTTCAGAAGGTGCTGACGGTCTACGGCCATATTCACCGCCTGTCGTACGCGGATGTCGTTGAACGGTGGCCGCGCGCAATTGAGACCGACGTAGTAGCTGTTCAAACCGGGCTTGCCGTACACCAGATCGCGCCAGGCAGGGTCGGTGGTGTAGCGCCGGTATTCTGATGAGGGGATCAGGAGCACGTCGAGCCTGCCCGTCTCGAATTCGATGACCGCGGTGAGGTCTTCCGGGATCACGCGGTAATAAATGCCGTTCAGTTTAGGTCTTCCCTCGAAGTAGTCCTCCCGCGCCGTGAGGACGAGGTGTTGACTGTGTTTCCACTCGGCAAGGACGTAGGGACCGCTGCCGACGGGATGTGTGCCGAAGTCCTGTCCCAGGCGCTCCACCTCCTCACGGGGCACGACGTACGCCGTGGTCATGGCGAGGAGCGAGAGGAAGGGCCCGAAGGGTTTTTGAAGCTTGAGGACGAGCGTGTGATCGTTCACCACGCGGATGCCTGACACGCTTTCCGCATTCCCCGCGATGAAGTTGTTTGCCCCCTCGATCTTGTCGAGGACCCAGGTGAGGGGCGCTTTGGTCCCCGGGGTGAGCACCCGTTCGAAGGAATACTTGACGTCCCGCGCCGTGACCTTCCTGCCGTTGCTGAACCGGACGTCGTTCCGGAGACGGAACGTATAGGTCACCTGGTCTTCCGATAGTTTCCAGGAGCGGGCGATATCGGGCACGATGTCGAGGTTCTCGTTGAAGCGAATGAGACCGTTAAAAATTTTTGCGGCGATGCCGCCGCCCTGGACGTCGGTGATGAGGGCGGGATCGAGTGTTGTGGGGTTGCTGTTCAGCCTGAGGTAGAGGGTGCCGGGGAGACGCCCGTCGTCGGATTTGTGGCAGCCGACACCGGGCATGACGATCACCGTGAGGAGGAGAAAGTAGAGGAGCGGGGACCGCATCCCCGCTCCTCCCTCCGGGTTATTTTTTTGATGCGTTGACGAGCGCTTCGAAGAGTTTCTTTGTGTATCGATCATGAGGAGTTTTTTCCGGGTGCCATTGTATCGCTAACAGAAATTTTTTTGTCCTCGGTTCAAGCGCCTCGATCACCCGGTCATGCGCCACGGCGGAGAGGTGGAGCCCCTGGCCGGGGTTTTTAACGCTCTGGTGGTGGGCGCTCCGGACGCGGATCCGGGGAGCGCCTATGACGCGTGAGAGCAGTGTTCCCTCGAAGATATCGACATAATGAAAGACCTTTTCTCCGGCACGCGATGCGCTGTGTTTGACGGGGTCGGGCAACTGAAGCCCGATGTCCTGATACAGCTTCCCGCCCAGCGCCACATTCACGAGCTGCGCCCCGTAACAAACGGCCAATACTGGTTTCTTTGCCTTGGCAACGGCCTTGAAAAGGTCTATCTCAAACCGGGTGCGTTCATCAGGAGAATTCGATACGCGCGCGCCGGGCAAAGGTTTCTCTTTATAGAAGCGCGGGTCAATATCATCTCCGCCGGTGAACACGAAGCCGTTCAGATGTTTCACCAGGTCCGGAATGGAAGCGTCGATCCCGAGGATCGGGACGGGGAACCCGCCGGCCTGATACACCGCCTTGCCGTAGTCCTGATCGAGTATGTTCATGGTCCTGGCTGGCTGAATCTCCCAGTTCATGGTAATGCCGATCAATGGTCTCATGCAAACACCTCCACGAGAAAATCATATGAACAACGCACGATGCGTTATCTATATATCATATTTGGGGAGGCTTGTCAGTGTGAGATTCTAATTTGAGATTTATTATTGCCAAATTGTGGCTATCACTTATCTGTTCTTATAATTTCATTGACACACCGCTTGA